>JBILGJ010000401.1:0-2796 GCA_044351125.1 Micropepsaceae bacterium | reverse complement strand
TTCAGGCGGGATCGGCATCCAGCTGGGTGCTTTCCCCTCGGCCGATCAAGCCGCCGCCCAATGGTCGAAGATCAAGGGCCGGCATCAGGCGCTTCTTGGCCCTTATACGCCGCGGTTCCAGCCGGTCCAGGTTGAAGGCAAGGGTGAGCTTTTCCGCCTCAGGGTGGTCGGTTTCTCTGATAAATCCGCCGCAAAATCGGCCTGTGACGAAATCATCGGTGCCGGCGGCGCTTGCATGACGGTCGGGAAGTGATCTAAGCGCAGGGGTGCGGGGCGCGTTTGCCCCCATCCCCTTTTCCCCTGCGGGAGTAGATCAACATGTCGGTGCGCGCCGTCATCTTCGGGTGTGATGGTCACGAGTTGACGGCCGAAGAGGTCGACTTCTTTCGTTCGGCGCAGCCTTGGGGCTTTATCCTGTTTGGCCGCAATTGCGGGACGCCGGATCAGGTGCGTCGCCTGACAGCGTCGATGCGCGAGCTGCTCGGGCGGGCGGATGCGCCCATCCTTGTCGATCAGGAAGGCGGGCGCGTGCAGCGTCTGCGTGCGCCGAACTGGAAGCCGCGGCCGGCCGCGGCGGCCTTCGGTACGATCAGCCGCCAGAATCCCCGCGCGGCCCGCGACCTTGCCTACGACAATGCGCGCATCATGGGGGCCGAACTCAGCGAGCTTGGCATCAATGTCGACTGCACGCCTTGCGTGGACGTGCCGGTCGATGGGGCGCACAACATCATCGGTGACCGTGCCTTCGCGAACGATCCTTGGGTGGTTGCCTCGCTGGGGCAGGCGGTCATCGATGGCATGATGGACAGTGGCGTGCTGCCCGTGATCAAGCACATTCCCGGACACGGGCGGGCGCGCGCCGACAGCCACATGGACCTGCCGATCGTCGATACTGCGCGCGAGGAACTCGAGCGGACCGACTTTACGCCGTTCCGGGCGCTGGCCCGGGCGCCCCTGGGCATGACCGCGCATGTTGTCTATTCGGCGATCGATCCCACGTCGCCGGCGACCACCAGCAAGAAGGTGATCGACGAGGTTGTGCGCGGCTTCATCGGCTTTGATGGCTTGCTGATGACCGATGACCTGACCATGCGCGCGCTCAAGGGGACGCTGGCCGAGCGGACGAAGGCTTCGATCGCCGCGGGCTGCGACATGATCCTGCACTGCACGCGCAACATGGACGAGATGCGCGAGATCGCCGAGGCCGCGCCGCTCTTGAGCGGCAAGGCGCTGGAGCGGGCGCAGCGGGCGCTGTCGGTGCTGTCGCGTCCGAAGTCGTTTGACATTGCGGCCACGCAGTCGCGTGTCGACAGCGCGCTCGGCGGCTAGGCCATGCAGGGGCTCGACGACGTGACGGAAGGGCTGGCTGCGCCGGATGGCGAGGCGCTGATCGTCGACGTCGAGGGCTATGAGGGGCCGCTTGACGTGCTTCTTGCGCTGGCGCGCGTGCAGAAGGTGGACTTGCGGCGGATCTCGATCCTGGCGCTGGCCGAGCAGTATCTGACCTTCATCGAAGCAGCGCGCATCCGCCAGCTCGACCTGGCGGCGGACTATCTGGTCATGGCGTCGTGGCTTGCCTATCTCAAGTCGCGGCTGCTGCTGCCGCAGGATGACAAGCCGGGCGAACCATCGGCAGACGAATTGGCCGAGCGCCTGACCTTGCGCCTGCAGCGGCTTGAGGCGATCCGCATTGCGGCGGCGCGGCTCATGGCGCGCGACAGGCTTGGCAGCGAAGTGTTCTGGCGCGGATCGCCCGAGGGCATCCGCGTGATCAAGACGCCGCGCCATGCGGATACGCTGATCGACCTTCTCAAGGCCTATGCGACGCAGCGCGTCAAGAAAATCGTACATGCAAACTACGAGATCCAGAAGCTGCGCGTTTTTGCGATCGAGGATGCGCGCCGGCGGCTCGAGCGGATGATCGGCACGGTGATCGACTGGGCGGTCATCGACACGCTGCTGCCGGCCGATTTCTCGAAGGGGCGCTCGCGCCGCTCGGGGCTTGCGAGCACGCTTTCGGCAACGCTCGAGATGGCGCGCGACGGTCATGTGGAGTTGCGGCAGATGGCACCGTTCGCACCTGTCTATGTGCGTCTCAAGGCCCCGCCGGCCGAACCGGGCAGCGAGGCCGTGCCATGACGGGCGCCGGGCTTCCACGCAGTTCTGGAGATGACATGGTGGATGATGACGCGGATATCCTGCATCCGCCACAGGGCCACGCCCAGGAACGCCTGTCGGCCGAGGCCCAGCACATGCGCATGCTCGAGGCCGTGCTCTTTGCCGCGAGCGAGCCGCTCGACGAGGCGACGCTGGTGGAGCGGCTGCCGCCGGATGCGAATGTGCCGGGCCTGCTGTGCGAACTCGAGAAGGCCTTTGCCGGGCGCGGGGTGAACCTTGTGCGCGTGGCTGGGCGCTGGGTATTGCGTACGGCGCCTGACCTTGCCGGGCTGCTGCAGCGCAATGCCGTGGAACAGAAGCGCCTGTCCAAGGCGGCCATGGAGACGCTGGCCATCATCGCCTATCACCAACCGGTGACGCGTGCCGAGATCGAGGACATACGCGGTGTCACCATGAGCAAGGGCACGCTCGACATCCTGCTCGAGATCGGCTGGATCCGCATGCGTGGGCGGCGGCGGGTGCCGGGCCGGCCGGTAACCTACGGGACGACGGATGCGTTCCTCATGCATTTCGGGCTGGACAAGGTGTCGGACCTGCCGGGGCTGGAGGAACTGCGGGCGGCTGGGCTGCTTGAGGGCCGCATTCCTGCAGCGTTCAGCGTTCCGTCGCCCTCCGACA
>JBILGJ010000399.1:0-2803 GCA_044351125.1 Micropepsaceae bacterium | reverse complement strand
TGCAGAAGAAGAACCCGGATGTGCCGCTTGGCAGCTATCCGTTTTCCCGCGATGGCAAGTTTGGTACGTCGCTTGTTGCCCGCGGAACGGATGCAGCCCGGCTTGAGGGCATCAAGGCGGAATTCGCGGCGATCATGCGGGCGGCTGGACAGGAGCCCCTGCCCGAGGCGTCCTGATCCATTGCTGTTGACTGCGGGCGTCCCGCAATGCCCCTTGCGTCCGTGTCAGGGATCGCACACCCTGAGGGCTGTCTGGCATCCCTCAAGGCCCCTTGGCGGAACTGGTAGACGCAGCGGACTTAAAATCCGTCGTCGCAAGACGTGCCGGTTCGAGTCCGGCAGGGGCCACCATTGATCCCCGTGTTCTCAGGCGCCCTTTGCCCTGCGGCCGCGGCTGACTGATGGAACGCGACCGAGGCCGATCTTCTTGGCAAAGGCCGAGCGCAGGCGCGCATAGGCGGGTGCCACCATCGGATAGTCGTGCGGAAGGTCCCACTTCTTGCGGTATTCTTCCGGGGACATGTTGTAGTGCGTGCGCAGGTAGCGCTTCAGCATCCGCAGCTTCTTTCCGTCCTCAAGGCAGACGATGTAGTCCTCGGCGACGGACTTCTTCACGGGCACGGCGGGCTTGCGTTCGCTTTCGGCTTCGATTGCGCCTCCGGCTGCCTGTCGCAGCGAGTTGTGGAACATCGCAATCAGCGCCGGCAATTCCGTGACGGGAACCTGGTTGCGGCTGACATAGGCCGAGACCAGATTGGCCGTGAGGTCCACGAGGTGATCATTGGTTGCCGTCGGCACGATTTCGGCTTCTGTTGCTTCTGCCTTTGCTTTTCTGGCCATCATTCCCTTCTTTGGCGTATCGCGCCGTGGTCTTGCAGTGGAGGTTAAGTTTCACAGTCTGTTTTACAGAATACTATTTGCGAAATTCAAGCGTTGCGCCGCGTCATACTTCCAGTAAAGCAGAATTTGCTTTGCAAAGACGTAATTTGGGTTGGTCGTCACAGTTCATGATGCAAAATCCACTTGCCTTTTCTGCCATGTCGACTTCCGGTCAAAATGCGCTCGCTGGCATTCTTGGCGGGTGCCTTTCATTGACGGGCTTTGCTGCATTTGGCGTTTTCGACAGTTCAGGTCATAGTCGCGGCCTGCGTGCGCGCCTCCCGCAGGGGCGCCTGCAATCAACGAAAGCGAGAGGCGAATGACCGGCAACGCCAGCCCCCCTGACCGCGTGAAGCCTTCCTGGCTGATTGCCTATTCACTGCCCGGATTGCCGCTCGCGGCCATGACCTTGCCGCTGGCCGTGCACCTGCCGCCCTTCTATGCGGTCGAGATTGGCCTGGGATGGATGATCACCGGGATCATCTTCGGCGCGGCTCGCTTCCTTGACGTGTTCCTTGATCCCGTCATGGGCGTCCTGTCCGATCGGACACGCACGCGCTGGGGGCGCCGGCGCATCTGGATGGTCGCCTCGATCCCCATCATGTGCTTTGCGTCCTATCTGGTTTTCATGCCCGACCCCGGGGTCGGTTCGTTGCATGTGGTCACGGCCATCATCATCCTTTTCGTGGGATGGACGATGCTGTCGATCGTTCACCTGGCGTGGGGAAGCGAGCTCAGCGGTGACTATCACGAGCGGTCACGCATCACCGCCTCGCGCGAGGGCGCGTATCTGATCGGCATGATCTGCGTGCTTTTGTTGCCGGCGCTCATCCAGGCTCAGGGGGGCGACAAGTTCGAGCAGATCGCGTCCATGGGCTGGTTCGTGATCCTCACGCTTCCCGTCGGCGTGGCAATTGCGGTTTGGACCATTCCGGAGAACACGCACCACGAGCCGCAGCACCTGCCGCTGGGCCCCGCACTGAAGGCGATCCTGACCAACAGGCCCCTGCGCTATGTGCTGGTCAGCGACCTGATTGCCGGCATCTCGGGCGGGATCGTGGCAACCCTTTTCCTGCCCATGGTTGCCTTCGGGCTGGAGTTGCCCAAGGAGGCGAACTGGCTCCTGCTCGTCTATTTCGTGATGGGGGCGCTTGCCATTCCGCCGATGGTCTGGCTGAGCCGGCGCCTGGGCAAGCACCAGACCTTCGTGCTGCACTGCGTGGCCAATGCGATCATGATCCCTTGCATTTTCTTCCTGCCCAAGGGCGAGTTCATGCCCGCCCTCATCCTCTGGACGCTGCTCGGGCTCAACATGTCTGTCGGTCCGTTCCTGTTCCGGGCGATCATGGCGGACGTGGCGGACCATGACCACGTGGAGACGGGCCAGGCGCGCGCGGGGGTTTATTTCGCGCTGCTCGCGCTGACGAACAAGCTCGGCTATTCGTGCGCGATCTTCTTCTCTTATGCGGTGCTTGCGTGGATCGGTTTCGACGGCAAGGGCAATAACTCGCCAGAGACGATCTCGAGCATGATGCTGCTCTATGTGGTGCCGCCCACGCTGATCTCGCTGGGCATCGCGCTTGTGATGTGGCGCTTCCCGCTTGACGAGACCAAACAGCGCGAATTGCGCCGGATCATCGAGGAGCGGGCTGCGGCGCAGGCCGAAGCCGATGCCAAGCGACTGACCAGCGCAGGGTAAGCGCCATGCCGCGCGTTGATGTCGAGGGATTGTCGGTTGCCTTTTCCGACCAGGGCTCGGGTGACGGGATCGTGCTCGTGCACGGTTTTGCCGCGAGTGCGCGCGAGAACTGGGAGAGGTCCGGATGGATCCAGATGCTGCTGCGTGCCGGCCGGCGCGTGGTTGCCATCGACCTGCCGGGGCATGGCGAGAGCGACAGGCCACATGATCCGGCTGCCTATTCCAT
>JBILGJ010000398.1:0-2804 GCA_044351125.1 Micropepsaceae bacterium | reverse complement strand
AGTCCCGCCGTCAGAACGAGCGCTGCATAGATCCACGTTTTTGTGAAGGGATCCGGGGTTCCCTGCAGCATCTCGAGCAGCACGTAGAGGGATGCGCCCTGGGCGAGCCCGATGGCGAGGCGCAGGCCAAGGATGGATGTGCCCGAAGTTTCCTGCTGCCCGCTCATCACGCTGTCTCCCTTCACCGAAGCCGCTGCGGCTGGTGTCTGGCGCGGATGCTACTACAGGGGCGCGTGCCGGACCATGGGGCGCCGGGGCTTTTCATGTCCCCCTTGTGACGCCCTCAGACCGGTTTCAGGGGTTCATGCGGCTGCGCGGGAAGCTCGATCGCGATCCTGTCGTCTGGCTTCACCTCGCCGGAAACCAGGACGATCGCCATCACGCCGGACTTGCGAACGAGGCCCGTGGGCCTGCGTTCGAGCACGGCTTCCATCAGGCCTTGCTGGATGCCATCGATCTGCGAGCACGGGTTGCGCAGTCCGGTGATTTCCACGACGGCCTTTTCGCCGAGCCGGAGCCGGGTCCCGCGGGGCAGGGACAGCAGGTCGATCCCGGCCGTGGTGATGTTCTCACCCATCTGGCCGGGGTTCACGGTGAAACCCTTCGCCCTCAGCTCGTCGAAGAGTTCAGTGTGAATCAGGTGTACCTGCCGAAGGTTGGGTGAGGTCGGGTCCTTTGCGACCCTGGAGCGGTGCTTGACTGTCGCGCCGGCGTGGGCATCGCCCTCGACACCAAGGCCTTCGAGCAGCCGCACGCTGTCAGCGCGTGGCTTGGACATCGTGTGACCCGGGCTCCTGCAAACGGCGACGATGCGCGGTGCGGTCATGTTCCGGGCAACCGGTGGGCGCTGGCACGGGTTTCGCGGTCGGGGATCTGCGCCTTGCGATCGTCGAGCGCGGCCATGATCGCGGCGCGCGTGGCCTGCGGCAGGCTGGACCAGCCTGCAATCTCGCGCATCGAGCGGCCACAACCCAGGCACCAGCCTGTCGTAGCGTCAATTGCGCACACCTTCACGCAGGGACTTTCAATCGATCCGACCATGCGCATCTTGTTAATCGAGGGGATAGCGCGCCACAAGATGCTGTTTGAATCCGCTAGCCCGGGCGCTATCATCCCGCGCAATTCGACACACGCGCATTGCAGGGAACATCAAGATGCACATCGCCTTCACGCCGGCAGACGAGGCCTTCCGGAAGGAAGTCCGCCAGTTCATCGCAGAGAATTACCCGCAGGACCTCAAAGGGAAGTCCCGCGGCGAGTTCGCGACCAAGGACGACTTCCTTGCCTGGCACAAGATCCTGTTCAAGAAGGGCTGGGTAGCGCCCTCGTGGCCGAAGCAGTATGGCGGCACCGGCTGGACGTCGACCCAGAAATACATTTTCGGCGAGGAGTGCGCCGCAGCCGACACGCCGATGACGCTGCCCTTTGGCCTGGCGATGGTCGGGCCTGTGATCTACACCTTCGGCACTGAAGAGCAGAAGAAGGACCACCTGCCCAAGATCCTGTCGGGCGAGCGCTGGTGGTGCCAGGGCTATTCGGAGCCCGGTGCAGGATCGGACCTGGCGTCGCTGAAGACCACGGCTGTGCGCGACGGCGATCATTACATCGTCAATGGACAGAAGACCTGGACGACGCTGGCGCAATTCGCCGACTGGATCTTCTGCCTGGTGCGTACGAACCCCAATGCCAAGCAGCAAGAGGGTATCTCGTTCCTGCTTATCGACATGAAGACCCCGGGCGTGTCGGTGCGGCCGATCATCACCATGGATGGTGCGCATGAAGTCAACGAGGTGTGGCTGGACAATGTCCGCGTGCCGGTTGCCAACCTGATCGGCAAGGAGAACGAGGGCTGGACCTATGCCAAGTTCCTGCTGGGTCACGAGCGCGCCGGCATTGCCGGTGTTGCCCGCTCGAAGCGTGGCGTCACGCGCCTCAAGCAGCTTGCCGCCGCGGAGCAGACGGGCGAGGGCAGCCGGCTGATCGAGGATGAATTGTTTGCCCGCTCGGTTGCCGAACTCGAGGTCGATCTTCTTGCGCTCGAGTACACCGAGCTGCGTACGCTGGCCAACGAGTCGAAGGGCGGACACGGCCCCGAGGCCTCTATCCTCAAGATCCGTGGCACCGACATCCAGCAGCGGCTGACGGAGCTGACGCTGGAAGCGATTGCCTACTACGGCAATCCATATCGTCCCTTCGCGCATGACAAGGCCACGAACGAGTACGTGCCGGGCCCTGATTATTCGCATGGCGCTTCGCAGAACTATTTCCTCACGCGGCGCACGTCGATCTATGGTGGCTCGAACGAGATCCAGCGGAACATCATCGCCAAGATGGTGCTCGGGCTCTGAGACGCATTACCCCATCCAACACCGAACAGACCGGACTCCGACATGGACTTTTCATTTACTGAAGAACAAAACCTGCTGCGCAACAGCGTGCAGAAATTCGTGCAGAATGCCTACACGTTCGACAATCGCCGCGCGGTTATCCGCAGCGAGGCGGGCTGGAAGCGCGAAAACTGGTCGACATTCGCCGAGCTTGGCCTTCTGGCTGCGCCCTTTGCCGAAGATCATGGTGGGCTTGGCGGTGGTCCGGTCGAGACCATGATCATCATGGAAGAGTTCGGACGCGGACTGGTGGTTGAACCCTTCCTTGGAACGGTGGTTCTGGCCGGCGGCTTTCTTCGCCACGGTGGCAGCAAGGCGCAGCAGGCGCAATACATTCCCGAGATGATTGAAGGCAAGCGCGTCTGCGCGTTTGCGTTTGCCGAGCCGCAGGGACGCTACAACCTTGCCGATCTTGCC
>JBILGJ010000397.1:0-2812 GCA_044351125.1 Micropepsaceae bacterium | reverse complement strand
AAGCTCGTGATACCGTTCCGGCTGCTCGCCCGGCTTGATGCCATGGACGACATTGACAGCAACGGCAGGGTCCATGAACGAGATGTCGCCTGAAAACCAGGCGGCCGTCACGTCGGCCTTGCCACCGCCCATGTTGAGGTAGGCCTGTCCATAGGACTTGCGCAGCACAAGGGCGATCTTGGGGACGGTCGACATTTCGAGCGCTGCCATGAAGTTCATGATCTTGCCAGGCAGCCTGCGCTTCTCGCTTTCCGCCCCCACGAGGAACCCCGGTGTGTCAGCAAGAAAAACGAGCGGGATGTTGAAGCTGTCGCAGAGAACGATGAAGCTCGTAATCTTGTCGCATGCGTCTGGATCAAGCGCGCCACCCTTGAACATCGGGTTCGAGGCGATGAAGCCAACCGTGCGGCCGCGGATGCGTCCCAGCGCCGTGACGGCGACCTTGGCGAAGCGCTCCTTCAGGGGAAAGACCGTGTCCTTGTCTGCGATGGCCCGAATGACGTTGCGTATGTCGTAAACCTTGGTCCTGCTTTCAGGCACGAGCGTGTCGAGGGTGCGTGCGCCTGCAGATTCTTCAAACGCCGTCAAAACCGGCGGGGGCAGGCTGGCATTGTCTGGCAAATAGGAAAGGAATGTCTTGACCTGCGCGATGGCGTGCTCGTCGCTGTCGACAACGGCGTCCACGAAGCCGGTGACTTCGCTGTGCAGACGCCAGCCGCCCAGCGTCTCGGCATCCATGTCCTCGGCGATTGCCACGGAGGTCACGTTCGAACTGGATACTGCAAGCACGGCCCCCTTGCGCATCACGACGAAGTCCGAGTTGATGCAGGTGAAGGCGCCGCCTCCATAGGTAAGCCCCAGCACCGCTGCCGCCCACGGGTGGGTGCGCGCATGGGTATAGCGGGATGCTTCGCCTGCTCGACCTATCCCGGCGGCGCCCATGATGTCGGGGATCCGGCCACCTGCGCATTCCATCAGGTTCACAAGGGGGATGCCATTCCTGCGGCTGGTCTCGCGCACGTAGTGCTGCTTCTTGCCGTGGACCTCGGCAGAGGATGACCCGAGCGTCGTGAAGTCTGCTGCGTTGACGCCCACATGGCGACCATCGATGCGTCCAAAGCCTGAAACGACACCGTCGGCCGGGGATTTCTCGCGCATGTCCAACCGCGCCGATGTTGCCAGAAGGCCGGCTTCGATGAAGCTCCCGGCATCCAGCAGCCTTGCCACGCGTTCACGGGCGTTCAGGATCCCGGCGGCCTTGCGCTCGGCGAGGCGCCTTGGCGAGCCCATTTCCAGCGCGCGCTGCCTTCGGGCCTCGAACTCCTCGCGCTGCCTGTCGAATGCCATCTATAGCGCTGCCTTCCGGAAGAAGCATGTTGGCGCGCCCGTGTGGCAGGCGGGCCCTGTCTGGTTAACCTTCATGAGAATGGTGTCGCCGTCACAGTCAATCCAGAGTTCCTCGAGGCCTTGGGCATGGCCCGAGGTCTCGCCCTTGCGCCAGAGCGCGCCGCGCGAGCGGGACCAGTAGGTCGCCTGGCGCGTCTCGATGGTCAGGCGCAGGGCCTCTTCGTTCATCCACGCCATCATGAGCACCGCGCCGGTGCGGGCATCCTGCGCGACGGCCGGAACAAGGCCTGCAGCGTCGAACTTCACATGGGAGATGAGGTCTTGTGGGGACAGGGTCTGTGTCATCTGGCCTGGTTCAATCGTGCAAATCCGGCTTCGAGGTCGGCGATCAGGTCGTCGGTGTCCTCCAGGCCAATGTGATACCGCAGCAGGGGGCCATGCGCCTTGAGGGGAACGGCGGTGCGAACCGGGTGGGCCGTGATCACAAGGCTTTCATAGCCGCCCCACGACCAGCCCATGCCGAAGAATTCGTAGCCCTCGAGCATTGCAGCGACCGCCTTTTCCGAACAGGGCTTGAGCTCGATGCCGAACAGGCCGCTTGACCCGCGGAAGTCGCGCTTCCACACCTTGTGGCCGGGATCGCTCTCAAGCGCCGGGTGCATCACGCGGGCGACCTCGGGGCGTGCCTCGAACCAGCGGGCGATGCGCAGGGCTGCTTCCTCGTGCGCGCGCATGCGCACGTGCATCGTGCGCAGTCCGCGCTGTGCGAGGTAGACGTCATCAGGCCCCACGCTGATCCCGAGATTGTGGTGTGTGTCGTGAAGCTGCTTTGCGTAGCGTGCGTTGGCCGTGACCGTACCCATCATTGCATCCGAGTGGCCGACGACGTATTTGGTTGCCGCCATCACCGACAGGTCGACGCCGTGCCCGATCGCGTCGAAGAGCATCGGCGTCGCCCAGGTGTTGTCGAGGATCACGGCTATGTTGTTGGCGTGTGCGCATTCGGCGATGGCCGGGATGTCCTGAATCTCGAAGGTGAGCGAGCCCGGGCTCTCGACGAAAATTGCCTTGGTGTTTGGCCGGAAGAGTTTCTCCACACCGGCACCAGCGTTCGGGTCGAAGTAGGTTGTGGTGACACCGAACCTCGTCAGGGTCCGGTTGCAGAAGCGGCGGGTTGGGCCATAAATCGAATCGGTGACAAGCAGGTGGTCGCCGGCCGAAACCGCGCTCAGGACAGCCAGCGTACAGGCCTGAAGGCCCGAGGAGCAGAGAACCGTGCGTTCGCCCCCTTCGAGGTCGCGGATGGCGGTCTCGAGGCACTCGATTGTGGGGGTCAGCTTGCGCCCATAGGTGTAGGGTTGCGTCTCGTTCTCGAGCGCGTCAACCGTGCGGTGCAGGATGGTCGAGGCGTGGTAGACGGGCGGGTTCACCGCGCCGTTCTGTGAAAATGGATCTCGTCCTGCCG
>JBILGJ010000395.1:0-2833 GCA_044351125.1 Micropepsaceae bacterium | reverse complement strand
CGTGTCGAGTTCGGTGCTGGCAAACCCCTTCCACCAGCCGCGGTCTGGCCAGGCCTTCTCGGAGGTGATGACAGGCTGTGACCAGTTGGCAGGCACATCGCCCGGCCGCAACTCGGACACGGACTCCAGCAGCGTGCAGCCCCCAAGCAGCAGGCAAAGCCCTGCTATCGCTATCTTTTTCGACAAGAAATGTCCCCACGCAAAGGCGCGCGTCCCCCGACGCCGGGCTACAGAACAACACCGGCGCGCCGACCTCAAGCGGCAAATTTGTCCGAGGCACGGTCGTTCATCATGTCAGAGCGCAGAACGCCGGGCGTCTCAGGCCGCCACGGGCGGCGCACCAGCCACGCTGGTCCTGAACATTTCACGGCGCTGGCCCGGATAGTCGTTGAGGGCGTTGTGCTGCGTAGCCCGGTTGTCCCAGATCGTCAGCATGCCCGGCGACCAGCGGGCCCGGCACGTCAGGTTCTCGTTCGTCGCATGGTGGAAGATGTGCTGCAGCAGGGCCTGGCTCTCGGGCTGGCTCCAGCCCTCGAAACGCTGCGTGTAGACCGGATTCAGATAGAGCGCCGCCCGCCCGCTGTCGGGATGGCGGATGACGGCCGGATGCACATGCTCGCGATAGGCCTCTTTCGACGGTTCGATCGCCATCGACATCTTGTCCTTCACGCGGTCGAGGATCCCGCCTGTTCCATAGGCAGGCCCGGCCGAGTGAACGGCCTTCAGGCCGAGAAGCGTCTGCCGGAGCCCCGCGCTCAGTGTCTCGAAGGCCAGATACTGGTTCTGGAACAACGTGTCCCCGCCAAAGTCGGGAACCTCTTGGGCATGCAGCAGCGTGTAGCTGGGCGGCTCGGGCAGATAGGAAAGATCCGAGTGCCACGCATTGGCGAAGTTCAGCGCATCCTCGCGCTCCTTGATGACGCGGATCACGTAAGGCCGGTCGGGCAGGGGCTTCACGAAGGGCGTCACTGAACGCCCACCCAGTTCATCCGTCAGCCGTTCGAGCGCATCGAGCGACAGCGACTGCTCGGGCACGCAGACGACGAGATGCTCTGTGAGCGCCCGCCGGAGGTCGCGGATCTCTTCAGCCGATTGCGGCCGGGACAGGTCAAGCCCCGTAAGCTCCGCACCAAGCGCGCCGGCGAGCCGCCTGATCTTCATCGGTGATCCTCCTCAGTTCGAAGGTTCGAGGCGCAGGACCTTGCCGTTGTCATCATCCGTCGTGACATAAAGATAGCCGTCGGGGCTCGTTCTCACGTCGCGGATCCGCTGGCCAAGCTCGGTCAGGAGCTGGCTCTCGCCGACAACACGACCATCGTTATCGAGATCGACACGCCGCAGGTGCTTCTTCGCGAGAGCCCCGACGAAGATGTCTCCATCCCACGCCTGGAACCTGGTGCCGCGATAGACGGTCGTCCCCGAGGGCGCAATCGAAGGGGTCCACTGTACCACCGGCTGCTCCAGGCCGCGCCGAGCCGAGAATGGCGAGATCTGCGCGCCGGAATAGTCGCGGCCATAAGTGACCAGCGGCCAGCCATAGTTGCGTCCCGGCTCGATCACGTTGAGCTCGTCGCCGCCAAGCGCGCCATGTTCGGTCTGGTACAGCAGGCCCGTCACCGCATCAAAGGCAAGCCCCTGCTGGTTGCGGTGACCAGTGGTATAAAGGCCAAGGGCGGCGCCCGGTTTCGAGAGGAAGGGATTGTCCTTGGGAACCGTGCCGTCATCGTTCAGCCGGACGTTCTTGCCCAGATGGGACGCCGGGTCCTGAGCGCTTTCGCGGTACTCGAACCCGTCCCCGATGGCCAGCACGAACGTGCCGTCGGCAAGGAAGGCCATGCGGGCGCCATAGTGGTTGTTCGTGTCCTTAAGAGGCTTTGCCTCGAATATGACCTTCAGGTCATTCAGCGCGCGGCCATCGAACCGGGCGCGCGCGACACGCGTGGCGTTGGCGGCGCGCGTACCGCTGGCATAGGTCAGATAGACAAGCCCGTTCTCGGTGAACCGCGGGTGCAGCACCACGTCAAAGAGGCCAGCCTGACTGCCGGTGTGCACGGTTGGTACGCCGGCAACAGGCTGTGCGACGAGCTTTCCATCGCGAATGATGCGCAGGCGTCCCGCACGCTCTGTCACGAGGATCCCACCATCGGGAAGGAAGGCGAGCGACCACGGGTGGTCGAGCCCCGAAGCAAGTTCGACGACCTTGTAGCCGGTCTTTACGACAGGCGCCGTCTGAGACGCGGTGGGAGGCGGCGCTGGCCGCTCGACAGGCACGGGAGGCGGGGCAAGGTCCGCAAGGGCGGCGCCGTGAAGAAGGGAAACAAGGGCAACGCCGCCAGCAAGGATGCGGGTGTTCATCAAAAGCTCCCTCAGGTAACCATGTGTCGAAACCAGTACCATCTGAGCCTATTTCGGTGCATAAGCAAAGGGCCTCAGGGAGAGGAAATACGCATGCTTCGCCGGATCATTGCCTTTGCTCTTGCCGCTGTTCTCATGGCGGTCCTCGGGTCGCTCGCCCACACCTGGTTTGTCCAGCAGGCCTGGCTCGACGCCGCGGCCATCTCGGGCGCGACGTCGGCAGAACTGACGGTATCCGAGCGACTATCATGGATACTTGACGATGTTGTGGGCCTGCAGCCGATTTATGGCGCCCTGACGTCCGTCGCACTGCTCCTTGCGTTCCTCGCATCCGGCCTCGTGGCACGTTTCACCGGATTGCGCACCATCGTGTTCGCGGTTGCCGGCGGCGTGGCAATTTTCGTGATGTTCACACTCATGAAGAGCCAGCTCGGGACAGTGGGCGTCTTCGGCGCCCGCGGCCCCATGGGGCTTGGCG
>JBILGJ010000396.1:0-2833 GCA_044351125.1 Micropepsaceae bacterium | reverse complement strand
AACACTGATCGCGGCAGTTGCCTATTTCGTGGTTCCCATCGATGCCATTCCCGACATGCTTGCGCTGGTCGGCTTCAGCGACGATGGCGCGGTCCTGGCGACGGCGATCGCGGTGGCGGGCGCCAACATCATGCCGCGACACCGGGAGCGGGCGCGCGCGGCGCTGCTGATGAGGCCGCGCGCAAGCTGAGGCTCAGACCGCGTTCAGCGGGATCTTCAGGTAGCTGACGCCATTTGACTCGGGCGGCGGGAGTTCGCCGGCGCGGATGTTCACCTGGACCGAAGGCATGATCAAGACCGGCATGGCCAGCGTGCGGTCGCGGGCCGTGCGGTTTCTGACGAACTCGTCCTCGGTGATGGCGTCACGCACGTGGACATTCGCCTCGCGCTCGGCGGCGACGGTTGTCTCCCAGGCATAATCATCGCGCCCTGGGGCCTTGTAGTCATGACACATGAAGAGGCGGGTTTCGGGCGGGAGCGCGAGGAGCTTGCGGATGGAACGGTAGAGCGTTCGCGCGTCACCGCCCGGAAAGTCGGCGCGCGCTGTGCCGTAGTCGGGCATGAACAGCGTGTCGCCCACGAAGACGGCGTCGTCGATGCGGTAGCTCACGCAGGCTGGCGTGTGGCCGGGCGTGTGGATCACCTCGATCGACAGGTTGCCCAGCTTAAGGCGATCTCCATCGCTGACAAGCTGATCAAAATCGCTGCCATCGATTGACTGCGACGGCACGTTGAAGAGGGCCTTGAAGGTCTTCTGGACCTGCGTGATGTGCTCACCGATCACGATGCGGGCTTTCGTTCGTTCGCGCAGCCACGCGCCGGCCGACAGGTGGTCGGCGTGGGCGTGTGTCTCGAGGATCCAGTCCAGCTTGAGGTCGGCCTGCCTTGCCGCTGCGAGCAGCGCTTCGGCCGACCGGGTCGATGTGCGGCCGGACTTCGGGTCGTAATCGAGAACCGGGTCAATGATCGCGGCGGCGCGGGTGGCGCCGTCCCAGACGAGATAGCTGACGGTGAAGGTCTGCTCGTCGAAGAAGGCCTTGATGTTGAGAGACATGATGGAGCTCCGTTTTCTGCTTGACTTATATATTATTGATCCCTAATTTAGCAATGTCTAATATTTCAAGAGGCTGCGATGCTTTCGACGCGTGAACTCGATGCGATGCAGGAAAATGCGCAGCAGGCCGCCACGGTGCTGCGGGCGCTGTCCAACGAGACGCGACTGCTTGTCATGTGCCAACTGGGACAGGGCGAGATGTCGGTTGGCGCGCTGCAGGACGCAGTCGGGCTTGGGCAATCTGCCCTGTCGCAGCACCTGGCGAGGCTGCGCGCCGAGGGGTTCGTTGCCACGCGGCGCGAGGGCCAGACGATCCACTATCGCATTGCCGATCCACGGGTGAGCCGGTTGATCGGCGCCCTGCACGACATTTTTTGCCAGCAACCGAAGGGACGACGAACATGAACATGATGTGCGGATTTACATCGCTGTCTCCTGCCGAGGCCCAGCGGCTTCTGGCCAGCGGCAAGGCTGTGCTGATCGATATCCGGGAAGCGGACGAGTTTGCGCGGGAGCATATTCTCGGCGCGCGGCATGTGCCGCTCTCGGGGCTGGACGGTCACGACTTCGATCGTGAACGCAGCGCCGGCATGGTCGCGATCTTCCAATGCCAGAGCGGCCGGCGAACCGAGATGAACCGGGACAGGCTTGCTGCACTCGGATTTGCCGAGAGCTATGTGATCGATGGCGGGCTAAATGCCTGGCGCGCCGCGGGCCTTCCATCGCATCTTGACCGGCGGCAGCCACTTCCGCTGCAGCGGCAGGTACAGATCGCGGCGGGCAGCCTTGTCGTGGCGGGCGTTCTGCTTGCCCTTCTCGTTTCACCCTGGTTCGCGCTGCTCAGCGGGTTCGTGGGTGCCGGCCTTGTCTTTGCCGGCGCAAGCGGCACATGCGCGCTTGCGGAGGTGCTCGCCATGATGCCATGGAACCGGACACAGGCGGCCTGACATGCCGGTGGACATCATGACAGTTGCCGACCTGCTTGCTGCGCTCAGCGGCAGTGCAGTGGGGCTGGTGCTGGGCGTCGTCGGTGGCGGTGGCTCGATCCTTGCGGTCCCTCTCCTGCTTTATGTCGTCGGCGTCAGCAACCCGCACGTGGCAATCGGGACCAGCGCGCTGGCGGTGTCAGTCAACGCCTTTGCGAACCTGATCGCGCATTCGCGCGCCGGCAATGTGAAGTGGCCCTGCGCGATCGTGTTCGGGCTTTCAGGTGTGGCCGGTGCCTTTGCCGGGTCGACGCTGGGCAAGCTTGTCGATGGGCAGCAGCTTCTGTTCCTGTTTGGCGTCGTGATGGTCGCGGTTGCGCTTGCCATGCTCAGGCCGCGGCAGGCCGAAGGCGATGCCACGGTGCGGATCACGCCTGCGATTGCGCTGCGGCTTGTGCTGATCGGGCTTGCGACCGGGGCGCTTGCAGGGTTCTTCGGGATCGGCGGCGGCTTCCTGATCGTGCCGGGGATCATGCTCGGCAGCGGCATGGCGATGCTGAATGCCGTTGGCTCGTCGCTGTTTTCTGTGGGCGCGTTTGGGCTGACGACGGCGGTGTCCTATGCGCAGGACGGGCTGATCGACTGGCGGATCGCAGGGTTCTTCATCGCCGGCGGGCTGGCCGGTGGGCTTGCGGGGATCAGGCTTTCGGGCCTGCTTGCCGCACGCAAGGGTCTGCTCAACCGCGTGTTTGCGGGGCTTGTGCTGTGCGTGGCGTTCTATGTGATGGGCCGCAGTTCAGGGGTAATCTGAGCGTCACGCCGCGCCTGCGGTCGCGAGAAGCCAGGTCCTGAA
>JBILGJ010000075.1:0-9700 GCA_044351125.1 Micropepsaceae bacterium | reverse complement strand
GGGGATGGACAGCGACGTCGCAAGGAGCGCCGCGGGATACAAAAGGCCATTTCGCAAAATTGCGCGCATGCGCTTCATCAGCCCCATTTCAGCTGGATGGTGAAAGCCTGAGGAGCAACGACTCCCAAAGCCCGGATAGCATTTCTAGAGGACGCGATTTAGCGGCGTTGCCTGATAGCCGTCATTGCGACCTTATGCCACAATCGTGCGGCCTTTGTGCATAGTCCGAAATTCTCCGACGCTGCGGGCGGTGGAAGATGGCAGCTTCCCCTGCTGGAAGGCTGCCTGTTTGATCGATCACTTCACTCACGCCGCGTGTGCAATCTGTGCGTGCTAAATTGCCTCAGATGGCGGAGCGCGTCCGGGGGGCTTTCCATCGCCACCCTTCCCGAGGCAGCGGCGCGCGCGGAATAGCTGTTCCGGTTTGCCTGAATCCAAATTACGCTCGACGCCATCCACAATTTCAGCTTCGAGGATCCGTCTGCATGACGTCTGCCAACGACCTCTTCTTCAGCCGGACCGGGCTCGACCGAGCAGCCGTCGAGCGCATTACTGCGGATGCCCTGAAGGGGGCGGACGACGGCGAGATGTACCTCGAGTACCGGCTTTCGGAGAGCTTCCTGTTCGATGACGGTCGGATGAAATCGGCCAGTTTCGACACGACGCAGGGCTTCGGGTTGCGGGCAGTCGCCGGAGAGGCCATCGGTTTTGCTCATTCCTCGACGCTTGACGAGGATGCCATGCGGCGCGCGGCGTCGGCCGTGCAGGCAGTCAAGAGCGGCCACAGCGGCAGCTGGGCCGACGGTCCGCAGAAGACGAATGTCCGGCTCTACACGGACGCCAACCCGATCGAGTCTGCCCCCTTCGATGCCAAGACAAAGCTGCTCGCCGACATCGACGCCTATGCCCGCGGCCGTGATCCGCGCGTGCGGCAGGTTTCCTGCTCTCTCTATGCCGAGTGGCAGGCCGTCCACATCCTGAGGCCCGACGGGCTTGCCGTGCAGGACATACGTCCGCTTGTCCGGCTGAATGTGTCGATCGTGGCGGGCGAAGGCGACCGGCAGGAGACGGGCTCGCACGGCATGGGTGGGCGACGCTCGCTGGATGTCTACCTGAAGCCCGAGTCATGGAAATTCGCCGTGGACGAGGCGCTGCGGCAGGCGCTGGTGAACCTTCAGTCCATTCCCGCGCCGGCAGGCGTGATGCCCGTCGTGCTTGGCCCTGGCTGGCCGGGTGTGCTGCTGCACGAAGCCATCGGGCATGGGCTCGAGGGCGACTTCAATCGCAAGAAGACGAGCGCGTTCGCCGGCCTGATGGGCGAGCGCGTCGCCTCGCCCGGCGTGACGGTGGTGGACGATGGAACGCTCGATTCACTGCGCGGCTCGCTTTCAGTCGACGACGAAGGCACGCCGACATCACGCACGGTCCTTATCGAGGACGGCATCCTGAAGGGCTATCTGCAGGACCGGCAGAACGCCCGCCTCATGGGCATGAAGCCAACAGGCAGCGGCCGGCGGCAGTCCTATGGGTGCACCGTGATGCCGCGCATGACAAACACATTCATGCTGGCCGGCCAGCATGACCCGCAGGAAATCATCGCCAGCGTCAGGAACGGGCTCTATGCGGTGAACTTCGGCGGCGGACAGGTCGACATCACCAATGGAAAGTTCGTTTTCAGCTGCACCGAGGCCTATCGCATCGAGGACGGCAAGATCGGTGCACCGGTCAAGGGCGCGACGCTGATCGGCAACGGGCCGGACGCGCTGACCCGCGTGAAGATGATCGGCAACGACCTGAAGCTGGACACCGGCATCGGCACCTGCGGCAAGAACGGACAAAGTGTTCCGGTCGGCGTGGGCCAGCCTTCGCTGCTGATCGAGGGGCTCACGGTCGGCGGAACGGCTGCGTGACGCCGCATCCGCCGCTGCAGGAGACGGCGCAGGCCTCGTTCTACCGGGATGCCGCGCGCTACCAGGCCGAGCGCCGCACGATCTTCGGGCGGTCCTGGTTTTTCATGGCGCATGAAAGCGAACTGAAGGCCGAGGGCGACGTGGTTGCGGCGACCATCGCCGGGTATCCGCTGCTTGTCGTGCGTACGGCCGAGGGCATCAGGGGCTTCCACAATGTCTGCCGGCACCGCGCAGGTCCGCTGGTCGATGGCGACCGCGAGAACTGCAAGGCGGGGTTCACCTGCAAGTACCATGGCTGGGCCTATACGCTGGATGGCCGCCTGCGCAATGCGCGGGACTTCGGCGCGGCATCGGGCTTCGATGCGCGCGGGTATGGGCTGTTCCCGCTCAAGGTCGAGACCTGGCGCCATTTCGTGTTCGTGAATGCGGACCTGGCCTGTGCGCCCCTGCACGACAAGATGGCACCGCTCGACCGGCGGCTTGGGACGCGCGACCTCTCGGGCCTCGTCCACGCCGAACGCCGCACGCATGACATTGCCTGCAACTGGAAGATCTATGTCGAGAATTACCTCGAAGGCTATCACATCCCGAACGTGCATCCGCTGCTGAACGCGCAGATGGATGCGCTGGCCTACCGGGTGGCTGTCGAGGGCGACATCTGCTTCCACAGTGCGCCACCGCGGGAACCGGGAGCAAGCGTCTATGACGGGATCTGGGCGTTCGCCCTGCCCCATCTCGGGTTCAATTCCTATGGTGATGACGGGCTCATGATGGAGCGCATGGTGCCGCTTGGGGCCTCTGTCACCCGCCTTGTCTATGACTATTACATGCCGCCGGCGGTTGCGGCCGATCCGCAGGCAAAGCAGCGCATTCTTGGCACGTCGGCCATCGTGACGGCCGAGGACAAGTGGATCTGCGAGAAGGTGCAGGCCAATATCGAGGCCGGCATCTATCAGTCTGGCATACTGTCCCCTAAACATGAAGCTGGTGTGGCCTGGTTCCAGTCCTTTTTCCGGGCCGCCACTGCCACCGAAGGAAGCTGAACCATGAGCGTACGCCCCGAAGCTGTCGGACTTTCGTCACGGCGCCTCGAGAACATCGATGCCTTCCTGCAGCGCAAGTATGTGGACAGCGGGCGCATGCCCGGCACGTTGTCGCTTGTCTGGCGGCGCGGCGAGATTGCGCATCTGGGTGTGACAGGCCTTGCCGACGTCGAGCGTGGCCGGAAAATGGCCGAGGACACGATCTTCCGCATCTACTCGATGACCAAGCCGATCACGTCCGTTGCCATCATGATGCTGGTCGAACAGGGGCTGATTGCACTTGATGACCCGGTGCACAGGTTCATCCCGTCGTGGAAAGATCTCGGCGTCTACAATGGCGGCTTCATGGAGACGTTCCGCACGAAGCGTTGCGAGCGTCCCATGCAGGTCATCGACCTCCTGCGCCACACGTCGGGACTTACCTATGGGTTCCAGCAGTCGACCAACGTGGATGCCGCCTATCGCAAGGTGAAGATCGGCGAGATCGAGAAGCAAGGCACGCTCGAGGAGATGGTCGAGAAACTCGGCAAGCTGCCGCTTGAGTTCTCGCCGGGGACGGCGTGGAACTATTCGGTGTCGACCGACATCCTGGGTCATATCGTGGGCAAGGTTGCGGGCATGGCCTTCGAGGATTTCCTGCGCACGAAGATCTTCAAGCCGCTCGGCATGCATGACACGGACTTCCATGTGCATGAGGGCAAGCGCGACCGGTTCGCGGCCTGCTATGCGGTCACGCCCAAGGGCGGGATGGAGTTGCAGGACGATCCTGGCAAGAGCCCCTACCTGGCCCCGCCCTCGCTGGTCTCGGGGGGTGGCGGGCTTGTCTCGACGGCGAGCGACTACCTGCGCTTCTGCCGGATGATGATCCATGGCGGCTCGCTCGACGGGGTTCAGCTGCTCAGTCCCAAGACGGTCGAGCTGATGACGCAAAACCACCTGCCTGGTGGGCAAGACCTGCCGGCGCTGTCGAAATCGCTCTTCAGCGAGGCTGCCTATAACGGGATCGGCTTCGGGCTTGGCTTCTCGGTCACGATGGATCCGGTGAAGACAATGATCCCGGGGTCGGTCGGCGAGTATTCGTGGGGCGGCGCGGCGTCGACCACGTTCTGGATCGACCCGAAGGAAGAGCTGATCGCGATCTTCATGACCCAGCTCCTGCCGTCGAGCGTCTATCCCGTGCGGCGCGAGTTCCGCACGATGGTCTATTCATCGTTCGTGAGCGAGGCGGGACAGCCGTCGCGGCCGCGGGTCGGGTTCCAGACGGAAACGGGCTAGTTGACCTGCAGGGTGACCGTGGCCTTCGTCTCGCCGCGCTGGCCGGCGCCGGAGCCTGAGCCGCTGCTGTCGCGACGGGTCACGAGCAGGCGGTCGCCGACCACCACGTAGACCCTGTCCTCGCGGCTCTTCGTTTCAAACGACACCACGATGAACGCGCTTCCCTTGGAGGCGTTCTGGGCGCGCGTTGCAAGAGGCCGGCCGCTCGCGTCGATCCACACATCGAGCGTTGCTGTCTGCTTGTCGACGAATTGCTGGTTCTTGGCCACCGTCAGTTCAAGACTGAGAAGGCGGGCCGGACGACCATTCCAGGCTTCGACCTTCTCGGCCTTCAGCTTTGCCCCTTCGAGGCGCAGGAGCAGCGTCTCCGCGGCATGGACCATGCTGTGTACGTCGGCATAGTCGAGCTCGTTGAGGGCGCTACGCGTGGGAATGGGGGCGGTGCTGTCGGTCTGTCGCCCTGCTCCCTCGGCGACCGCCTTCACGATGATTTCGCGCGGATACGCCAGGCGAAGGCCCTGTGGCCCATCATCCGCGGTCAGGGTTGCCATGCCACTGGCGTTGCGGACCTTGTCGTCATCGTCCTTCGAAACGGTCGTCACCTGGGCCGTGAGGGACACTTTGACGGGCATGGTGCCGCGCAAACCCTCAAGCGCCTTGCGCAAGTCGTCGAGGCCGCTCGCCTCAGCGGCGGGAGCTGTATAAGCCGCGACCAGGAGGCTGAGTGCGAGGGTCCACACACTTCTGGAATGGCGGAAGGAATGGACAGGTGTGCGCATCATCTTTTGTCTCCGGCACCAGGGGCTGCGATTGCCGACCGAAACACGCGGCAGGCTCTTCCGCAAGTCCCCAGAAAATTGCCACTGGTCAATGGTCGCTGCTCTTGCTGGCCATGGGCGGATTTTGGGCAGAATTTTCCCAACGACTGGCAGCGCCACGTGAGGGACTTGAGCCCGGGACGTCGCGGGTGTATGCCCCGCGCGAGCCGTTGCCCTGCGTGGCCTCACGCTGCAAGGGGGTTTCTGTCGGCTCAAGGAGGGGCTCCTTGTCTACCGCGCAAGTGACTGCGGGGTGTAAGGCCGGCGAAGACCCGGTCTATCCTCCGTCTCCTCCCGTTCCGGCAAAAGACCTTTCAACGCTGCAACTTGTCATCGGTACGCTACGGTCGAACGTGGCCATCTGGCCGGACGATGCCTTCGACAACCTGGTCAACCAGCGCACGACGCTCGGCCTAACGGGACTGCTGGTCAGCGATCCCGCGTGGGTGCGCCATGTGATGGTGACGAATGCAACGAACTACCGGCGCCCGTCGACCGTGCGCCGCGTAGCCGTTCCGGTTGGTGGCAATGGCCTGTTCCTCGCTGAAGGCGACGACTGGCGACGGCAACGGCGGATCCTTGCACCGAGCTTTACGCCTGCAAGCCTCGACATTCTCGTGCCTCACTTCCACGAAGCGGCGCTGCATCTGCTGCGCGGGATTGACGGATCTTCGAAAGCGAACCTCTCGGAAGCCTTTCAGGACACTGCGCTCGAGGCGGTATTGCGAGCGCTGTTCTCGATGCCCGAGGCCGCGGCCCGGCAGAAACTCAGCCGCCTCGTGCGCCACTTCATCAACGGGCCTGGGCGACCCGGCCTTCTTGACGGTTTCGCGACGACCGACACATCATTCGCCTTTGCGCTGGGACCGCGGCGGCGATTCCAGAATGCGTGGTTTGGCGAGATCGACGCCATCGTGGCGGCGCGGCGCGCGACGGCTGTCGCCTCTGGCTTCGGGGACATGCTGGATCATCTGCTGGCCCTGCGCGATGCCGAGACGGGCGAGGCTCTGGCGGATGTCGAGGTCCGCGACCAGTGCGCCACCATGTTCTTTGCCGGGTCCGAAACAACCGCGCGGCTGATGTTCTGGGCGATCTACCTGCTTACGCTTGACCGCGACGAGCAGGCCCGCGTGCAGGCCGAGATCGCCGCGCATCCGCCTGACCAGATCCGGACGCTGAAGGACCTTGACCACTGGCCGCGGTTGAAGAATGTCCTCTACGAGGCGCTGCGGCTTTATCCACCGCTGCCGCATATCATGCGCGAGGCTGTGGGGCCGGACCGCATCGCCACTTACGACGTCGCGCCCCGCGACCAGGTCTGGATGAGCGCTTGGGTCATGCATCGTCACCGGAAGTTCTGGGACAACCCAACCGCGTTCATGCCCGACCGGTTTGCTGGCAAGACGGCGCCGTGGGTCCAGATCCCGGGCTATGTCCCCTTTGGCTTTGGACCGCGCATCTGTATCGGCCTGAACTTTGCGCTGGCCGAAGCCCAGATCGTGCTGGCGCACTTGCTGCAGCGTTACGGGCTCAGTTCTGGTCCACGCCCGGTCATGCCTGTCGGGCGCGTTACGACGGAGCCGGATCATGAGCCGATGTTCGGATTGACGCCGCGACACTGAAGAAGCCGATCGCTTCAGTCCTGCGCAGCGGCTGCCAATCCGAGCGCTGCCTTCGTTTTCCTGGACAAGCCTTCAGCCACGATCCTGTGAGACTGCCGAATGTAGGCCTTGAGGTCCCGCTTGTTCAGGCCCGGCTTTCCATAGTGCTGGATCCATTTCATGCCGCGTGACGCGAGATATGGAGCCGGACGAAGGCCCGGTTGATCCCTGAGCATCTCGTAGGCGACGTCGCTCACCTTGAACGTGATCGCCGCCGTGCCGGTGTCCCAACCACCGATCGCAAACACCTTGCCGCCGACCTTCCATACATGTGACCCACCCCACTGCACGACATAGGTGGTCGCCGGCAGTCCGCCGCAGAACACGTTGAACTCCTCGTAAGTCATCGAGGGTATCCTTCCCACAGCCACTCGAGTGCACCGGGCAATGTTTGCTCGAGCACCCTCTGATCGAAATGGCGACCGCCGAGGGACAGGGTGAAGCGGTAGTCGTAGCCTTTCGCGGCGAGGGCTTCGGCCATGCGCTGGTTGGCAAGGGGCCAGTTGTGCCACGTCTCCTCGGGGTCGTCGGCGTGCAGGTCCTTCTCGCCGACTTCCAGCCAGATGCGCAACGGCTTGCGCTCGGTGCCGGGGATCAGGGTTGCGTGATACTCCCACGCGCCGCGCGGATGGACCGGATCGGGTGGCGATTGCTGGTTCACATAGGTACCTGAATACGACAGCACGCGCCGATAGCGTTCCGGATGGAACCACGCCATCGTGAAGGCGCAAGCTGCGCCCGAACTCACGCCCATCGTCGCGCGACCTTCCGGATCTTTCGTCAGGCGGATGCCGGTTTCAGCTTCCACACGGGGAAGCACTTCCGTTTCGATGAAGTCGCTGTAGCGTCCCGACAGCGTGTCGTACTCCAGTCCGCGCTGGGAACCCTGCGCATCACCGCCGCCGCTGTCGACGAGGATTGCGACCAGCGGCGGCACACGCCGCGCGGCGATCAGGTTGTCAAGCACGATGGGCAAGACGTTGAGATATGCATGTCCGTCCT
Organism: Micropepsaceae bacterium; assembly: GCA_044351125.1. Lineage (GTDB taxonomy): Bacteria > Pseudomonadota > Alphaproteobacteria > Micropepsales > Micropepsaceae > SZUA-430. Next base: position 1,991 of record JBILGJ010000075.1, on the reverse strand, counting down.
GAACGACCATGAAGGGTGCGTCCGACGCGGGCGCGCTGTGAGGCACATAAACCCAGACCGTGCGCAGATAGGGCGCAGCTACCGACTGCTCGTGCTCTGCCGCCGCAATGCGGTTGCCGAAGCCGTCGCGCCGTTTCGTGATCTCGTTCTCCAGTCGCCGGATCCCCGGATAGATCCTGCTGTCGCTGGATGACATCACGAAGGCGTGCATGCGGCCTGCCGGGACGCCCGCCTGCCGGGTGCATTCCGGTGCCTGCGCATAGGCTGGGCCGATCACGAGATCGTTGGGCGCGCTCACGATCGTGCCATCGCCGCACGATAAGGTGACAGGTCCCACTCCGGATAGCGCGCCTGCGCGCGCGCCAGGGTCGTCTCGGTCCAGAACGGATCACCCGGACGCTGCACGCCGAAGCAGGCGAGCTGCTCGGGTGTCGCGAAATTGAAGACATCACGCCAGGGTCGCGTGTGGTGGAACTGCCAGGCATGGAAGCCGATGCTTTCGTCGCCCGCCTTCTTGAAGCAGGCCATCACGGCAAAGCGGCAACCGCCAGGCGTCGTCAGGTTCGTGCCCCGGTGATAGACGTCGATGGAATACGGAATGGCAGTCCCGGCCGGTGATGCGCTTGAGCGGGCATATTGCTTCAACCCTGCCTGCAGGGTCGCCTGCGCGGCCGGATCACTGTTGAGCGAGGCCTCAGGGCCTGCCACCTTTGCGCTGTCTGTTCGGGTGACATAATGCATCGCGCCGTGAGCGTCGCTGACGTCCGTGAAGTAGCTGATGATCGTGACCGAGTTCCTTCCCACGTCTTCGGACGGCACCGTCAGCGTGTGGTTGGAGAAGTCGCAATGGAAGGGCTGGTCATAGTCGGAATCACCCGTGAACTTGGCCCAGGCCTGGCACTGGTAGAGATGCACATGATCCGTATTGAGCGCAGCCTTTGCGAAGGCGATCTGTGCCGGATGCACGCCGATCAGGTTAAGCGCGGGCGTGCCTTCGAACGGAATGGCGTCGAGAGTCTGGAACTGCGTCTTGTGAAAGCGCCCGACCTGATCCGGCTTCTTCTTGTCGAGAGCCTGGTCGGCACCGGCGCTGCGGCCGAAGACCTTTTCGAAGTCCGCGCGGACGGCGGTTACTTCGTCGGCGGTGAAGAAATCCGGGATGAGCGCCACACCCTCGCGCCGCCAGGTGTCGATGTCTTGCGGTGTGAACCGGGGACGCTGTGTCATCGCCCATACCTCCGTTGGCCCTCGACCCAGGTCTCGCGCACGGCGATCTGGCTCAGGCGGTTGGGATCTACCGTCATTGGATCTTCCTCGAGGACGACGAGGTCGGCGTATTTGCCGACTTCGATTGAGCCCACGGCGTGATCCATGCGGGCTTGCCAGGCGGCGTCGATGGTCATGGAGCGCAGGCCCTGCTCGACGGAGATGCACTCTTCCGGCGCCAGGACCTCGCCGCCGTCGCGCATCACGCGGGTGACGGCGTTCTCGATGCAGCGCAGTGGCCCTATTTCGGTGACATCATAGTCGGAGTGGAGCGAGAAGCGTACGCCGGCCCTCAACGCCGATGCGGTGGCGTCGAGGCGTGAAGCCTTGGCCAGCCCGAAGATTCGGTCGCGGAAGGCGCGGCCCCAGTAATGTACGTGCCCGATCAGGAAGGACGGGGTGAGGCCAAGCTCTGCCATCTTCGCGAAGTGCTCGTCCCAGGCGATGGAGCAGTGTTCGATGCGGTGGCGATGGTCCGCGCGCGGACTGGCGGCCAGGGCCTTGGCATAGCATTCGAGCACGAGGTCAATTGCGGCGTCGCCGTTGGCGTGGATGGCGACCTGCCAGCCGGCGTCGTGGACGCGCTTCACGCCTGCAGCGAGGTCCTCGGCCGGAAAGCTCAGGATGCCGCGATGGTCGACGTTGAGATAGGGCTCGCGCTGGTAGCCGGTGTTGCCCTGGTTCGAGCCGTCGGCCCAGAATTTGAAGCCGAGCAGGCGGAACCA
>JBILGJ010000394.1:0-2841 GCA_044351125.1 Micropepsaceae bacterium | reverse complement strand
GGCACGGCCGAAACGACGGCCTATCTTTTCCTCGGCATCATGACATTCACGACGTACTGGCTTGCCGGCCACATGCGCGAGCAGGTCTGCACCTACATGTGCCCCTGGCCGCGTATCCAGGCGGCCCTGGTCGACCGCGACACGCTGATGGTGACCTACCGGACCGACCGGGGCGAGCCTCGCGGTCCGCACAAGAAGGGCCAGCCGTGGGATGGTCGCGGCCATTGCATCGATTGCAACCAGTGCGTCGCCGCCTGCCCCATGGGGATCGACATTCGCGACGGCGAGCAGCTCGAGTGCATCAACTGCGCGCTGTGCATCGATGCATGCGACGACGTGATGAGGCGCGTCGGGCTGCCAGCGGGACTGATCGGCTATGACTCGCCGCAGAACATCCAGTGCCGCGCTGAAGGCCGGGCGCCCGAGATCAGGCTGGTGCGCCCGCGCGTGCTGCTTTATGCGGCCGTTCTGGTTGTTGTCGCCGGCATCATGCTTTTTGCGCTGACCACGCGGGCCACCATCGACGTCAACGTGCTGCGCGACCGGAACCCCACCCATGTGCGGCTGGCCGATGGCTCGGTTCGCAATGCCTACACGGTCAAGGTCATGAACCGTGCCCGGGAAACGCGGATGTTTGCGATGCAGATTGAAGCGCCGGCCGGATTTTCCGTGCGCGTGATCGGCATGGATGGCGCACAACTGCCGGTCGGGATCGAGGTTGGCGCCGACCGGCTCCGGACGCTGCGCGTCCTCGTCACTGTCCCCGAGGCTTCGCTTGCCAGCCCTTCGCTGCCCGTTGCCTTCGTCTTCACAGAAGTTGTGTCGGGCGAGAGCCGGCGCAACGCAACCGTCTTCCTGTCAGAGGAGAAATAGCTGATGCGCGAACTCAAGGGATGGCACGTGCTCGTCATGATCCTGGCCTTCTTCGGGATCACGATCGGTGTCAATTTCGTCTTCGTTTCCTATGCGCTTTCAACCTTTTCCGGCGAGGATGTGTCTCAGCCCTATCTCAAGGGTCTTGCCTATAACCGGACGCTGGAGGCAAAGGCGGCGCAGGCCGCCCTGGGGTGGCAGGCCGAAATCGAAGCAACGCGCCTTGCCGCGGGAGATGCCGTGATCCGTGTGCGCGTTGTCGATGGGGACGCGAAGCCGCTTGGCGCCCTTGATGTTGCCGCGCACCTGCGCCATCCGGTCAACTCGTATCTCGACCGCAAGATCAGGCTGTCAGCCACCGGCGAGGGTCATTACGAGGCCCGGGTGGCTGGCCTGCCCCGCGGGCAGTGGGATGTGGTTGCGCAAACGCAGGCGACCGACGGCACCGGTTTTTCGGCAACGCGGCGGGTTCTTCTTCCATGACCGCGGCAACATTCAGCCAGGCGCTGCTTGTCGACCCCGCCCCGTTCGTCCGACGCGACGATCAGGGGCATGCGCGGCTCGAGCTTGCAGTGCGTGGAATGCGCTGCGCCGGCTGCATGGCGAAGATCGAGAATGGCCTCAAGCAGCTGCCGGGGGTGCAGGACGCACGCGTCAACCTTTCGTCGGCAAAGCTCAATGTGCGCTGGCGCGAGGGGGCCATCTCGGCCGATCGGATTGTCTCGAAGGTCAACGAACTGGGGTTCGAGGCGTTTCCCTATGATCCTTCCGCCATACTTTCCCACGACGATGAAGAGGGGCGGTTCCTGCTGAAGTGCCTGGCCATTTCGGCCTTCGGAGCATCGAACGTGATGTTCCTGTCGATCTGTGTCTGGGCCGGTGTAACCGAGGAGATGGGTGAAGCCACGCGGTCGCTGTTTCACTGGCTCTCGGCCGTCATTGCCATTCCGACGGCGCTTTATGCCGGGCGTCCCTTCTTCCGCTCTGCGGTGGCGAGCCTTGCCCGGGGTCGCGCGAACATGGATGTGCCGATCACGCTTGGGATCGTCCTGGCCCTGGTGCTGAGCATGTACGCGGCGATGACGGGCGGGCTGCACGCCTATTTCGACGCAGCGGTCAGCCTGCCCTTCCTGCTGCTGATCGGTCGCTACCTTGACCATCTTCTTCGCCGCAAGGCGCGCGGCGCGGCACTTGACCTTGCCGCCATGCAGACCGTGACGACGACGCGGATCGGCAGCGACGGGCATACTGCCACAGTGGCTGCCGGCGACATCGCACCGGGAGACCGGCTGCTGCTGGCTGCGGGCGAGCGGGTTCCGGTCGACTGCGTGGTGGAAGCAGGTTCAGGCGACGCCGATGTTTCGCTTGTCACGGGCGAAAGCGCGCCTGTGGGCGTCAGGGTCGGCGACGAGTTGCGTGCAGGAACGCTCAACATCAATGGGGTGCTGACGTTGAGAGCCGTGCGACGGGTGCAGGATTCGCTCGTGGCCGATCTCGCCCGCCTGTTCGAGGCCGGGCAGCAGAACCGCGGGCGTTACGTGCGGATCGCGGACCGTGCCGCACAGCTTTACGTGCCAACCGTTCACGGGGCGGCGATCGCGGTCTTCTTCGGGGGCCTGATTGCCGGCCTTGGTGCTGAGGCTGCGCTGACAAATGCGGTGACACTGCTGATCATCACCTGCCCCTGCGCGCTGGGACTTGCCGTTCCTGCCGTCCAGATCGTGGCGACGAGCCGGCTGTTCAAGGCGGGCATTCTCGTCAAGTCAGGCGATGCGCTCGAGCGCCTTGCCGAGGCGGATACCGCCGTCTTCGACAAGACAGGCACGCTAACCCACGGCCGGCCGGTTCTTCAGAACCGTGACGCCATTCCTGCAGCGACAATCGAGCGCGCGGCGCAGCTGGCCCGGGCGAGCAAGCATCCGCTGTCGCGAGCGCTTGCAGCGGCCGCCGGGCCCGGGGTGGCTGCCG
>JBILGJ010000073.1:0-9724 GCA_044351125.1 Micropepsaceae bacterium | reverse complement strand
TGCCGACGCCGTTGTCGAGGGCGTGCACTTCCTTTCGAGCGACCCGCCTGAGCGCATCGCGCGCAAGGCGCTGCGGGTCAACCTGTCGGACCTTGCGGCCAAGGGAGCGCGGCCGCGCTGCTATTTCATGACCACCTCCTGGCCGGACTGGGTGGACGAGGCGTGGATCGCCGCGTTTGCGGGTGGACTTGGGGCTGACCAGCGCCTCTTCGGGATCCGGCTGGCCGGGGGCGACACGACGCGCACGCCCGGTCCGCTCTCGGTGTCGATCACGGCCATCGGCGAGACCAAAGGGAGCGCCATGGTGCGCCGCGCAGGTGCCAGGGCCGGGGACGACCTCTGGGTCTCCGGCACGATCGGTGACGCCGCGCTTGGCCTGCGCGTGGCGCGTGATGGTGCTGCGGACTTGCCTGGTCCCGACCGCGAGATGCTGCTTTCGCGTTACCAGTTGCCTGAGCCCAGGGTGACGCTGGGCGTGGCCCTTGCAGGCCTCGCCACTGCCGCAATCGATGTCTCCGACGGCCTTGTGGCGGATGTGGGCCATCTGGCCCGGTGTTCGCGGATAACAGTCGAGATCCGTGCAGCGGATGTGCCACTGTCTGCCGCAAGCCTCAGGGCTGTCGGTTCAGGATGGGCCTCGGTCAGGGAACTGCTCTCGGGAGGCGATGACTACGAGATTGCCTTTACTGCGCCGCCTGCGGCACGGGCCCGCATCCGGGCCATCGGTCGGCGGCTTGGTGTTGCGCTTGCCTGCATTGGATCTTGTCGAAAAGGGGCGCCTGATATCGTGGTGCGGGCGGCCAACGGCAGTCCTGTCGCGTTTCCCCGCGCGGGCTTCACGCATTTCTAAACCAATCGTGAACGGTGCTTTCACTGGCCGTTAAAGCCAGGCGTGCAGACTGCAGGGTGGGGAAAGCCCGGGAGTGTCTGTCATGCGTTTCATCATGGCCCTGATCCTGCTGATGATCGTCTTCAGCGCAACTTCGCGTGAAAGTGGCGCTGCCGTTGAACCCGTTGCGGACTGAGGCGCTGCCCATGATGCGCAGTTTTCTCTGCTCGTTGGCGGTGCTGGCGCTTGTGCTTGCGGCTGATCCTGCGCTTGCGGCCGGCGGATCGACGAAGAAGTCAAAGGGACATGGCGAGAAGGCCGAGGCGGTACCCGCCGTGCCCTCCCAGAAAATGCCTCGACTGGTTGCACCGCTGATCGTCGGGGGGCAATTGGTCCGTTACGTACACTTCGATGTGACGCTGATGCTGCCGGACGACAAAAACAAGAAGCAGCTGATGGACAAGGTGCCCTATCTGCAGGACGCCTTCCTGCGGGATGTCCATGCGACCACGATCCTGAAGAACGAGGAGACCGAGGAGATCGACGTGGCCGGGCTACGGGGCCGTTTGCTTGCCATTTGCGACCGGGTTGTTGGCGCTGGCTCCGTTAAGGATGTCGAGTTCCGGGACGTCTCGAAGGACATTCAGTAGCCAATCAACTGCCGGGGTGGCGTATTTGCCGCAATTCCGGCGGGTTCCAGTATTGCAAGCCCTCGGTCCGTTTGGCATGTTCCGCCGTCTTTTTGGCCGGGGGGCCAAGCGAGTCGGCCGTCGGCTTCTCGTCTGCGCGTTACAGCGTGCAGCCCTCCGATCCAAGCCCGGGGGTGGCGTTCATCCCATTCCCGGAAAACGCATTTTCAGGGTCTGAGGGCATATGGATACCGGGACAGGACTTCTCATTACGTTGGTCTGCGCCGTTGCCGCACTTATCTATGGTGCGGTCACGATCAGGCAGATTCTTGCACTTTCGGCGGGTAACGCCCGCATGCAGGAGATCGCAGGCGCCATTCAGGAAGGCGCTGCTGCCTACCTGAAGCGTCAGTACACCACGATTGCCTATGTGGCCCTTGGCGTCATGATCGTGCTTGCTGTCACCTTCCAGACCTGGAGCGTGCCGGTCGGTTTCATTATCGGCGCGGTTCTCTCGGGTGCGGCAGGCTTCATCGGCATGCATGTGTCGGTGCGGGCGAACGTGCGTACGACCGAAGCGTCGCGCAAGGGACTGGCTGACGGCCTGTCGGTTGCCTTCAAGTCGGGCGCTTCGACCGGCATGCTCGTCGTTGGCCTTGCGCTGCTCGGCATCGCTGGCTTCTACGGCATCCTGACCGGTGTCGCAGGGCTCAGCGTTACGGACGAGCTGCAGAACCGCCAGATCAACGAGGCGCTTGTTTCGCTGGCCCTGGGTGCATCGGTCATCTCGATCTTTGCCCGTCTTGGCGGCGGCATCTTCACCAAGGGTGCGGACGTCGGCGGCGACATGGTCGGCAAGGTCGAGGCCGGTATCCCGGAAGATGATCCACGCAACCCCGCCACGATTGCCGACAACGTCGGTGACAACGTGGGCGACTGCGCCGGCATGGCCGCCGACCTGTTCGAGACCTATGTGGTGACGATTGGCGCCACGATGGTGCTTGCCTCGATCTACTTCACCGAGGCCGACAAGAGCATGATGATGATGTACCCGCTGCTGATCTCGGGCGTGTGCATCCTGGCGTCGATCGCGGGCACTTTCTTCGTCCGTCTTGGCTCGAACAACAGCATCATGGGCGCCCTCTACAAGGGTCTCGTGATCACGGCCCTGCTGTCGCTGGTGCTTGTCGGCATCGTGACATGGCAGTTCATCGGCTTTGATCGCACGCTCACCACGCTGACCGGCACCTTTACCGGCATGTCGATGTTCCTTTGCGGCATCACAGGCCTGGCCGTCACGGGTCTCATCGTCTGGATCACCGAGTACTACACGGGCACGGGCTATCGGCCGGTGCGCGAAATCGCGAAGTCCTCGGTCACGGGTCACGGCACGAACGTCATCCAGGGCCTTGCGGTCTCGATGGAATCGACGGCGCTGCCGGCCCTGGTCATCGTGTGGGGCATCATTGTTGCCTACACGCTGGCTGGCCTGTTCGGCATCGCAATCGCGACCACCACGATGCTGGCCCTGGCTGGCATGATCGTGGCGCTCGACGCTTTCGGTCCGGTGACCGACAACGCGGGCGGCATCGCCGAGATGGCCGGGCTCGACAAGGACGTCCGCAAGACGACCGACGCGCTCGACGCGGTGGGCAACACGACCAAGGCTGTTACCAAGGGCTATGCCATTGGCTCGGCAGGTCTGGGCGCGCTGGTTCTCTTTGCCGCCTATACGGCCGACCTGGGTTACTTCCGCGAGAATGCGACAGAGACCCAGTACTCGTTCTTCCTTGAGGGAGGCGAGAAGGTTGCCGTGAGCTTCAGCCTCGCGAATCCCTGGGTTGTCGTGGGTCTCTTCCTTGGCGGCATGCTGCCCTATCTGTTCGGCGCCATGGGCATGACGGCCGTTGGCCGCGCAGCCTCGGCCGTCGTCGAGGAGGTCCGTCGCCAGTTCAAGGAAAAGCCGGGCATCATGAAGGGCACCGACAAGCCCGACTATGGACGCGCGGTCGACATGCTGACCGTTGCCGCCATCCGCGAGATGATCATCCCCTCGCTTCTGCCGGTGCTGTCGCCGATCGTGCTGTTCCTGGGTGTCATGGTCATCGCTGGCAAGGGCGCGGCCCTGTCGGCCGTTGGCGCGATGCTGATGGGCGTGATCCTGACTGGCCTGTTTGTTGCCATCTCGATGACCTCGGGTGGCGGCGCATGGGACAACGCCAAGAAGTACATCGAGGATGGACACTTCGGCGGCAAGGGTTCGGATGCGCACAAGGCAGCCGTGACCGGCGACACCGTCGGTGACCCGTACAAGGACACGGCGGGTCCGGCGATCAACCCGATGATCAAGATCACGAACATCGTGGCGCTGCTGCTGCTTGCGGCCCTGGCTCACCTCTGAGGCAGAGCCGGCCGGCAATTGGCAAAAGAAAAGGGCCCCGAACCGGGGCCCTTTTTTGTTTCGGGCTTGAGGCTGTTTTCCTGAAACGGGCCGCATGGGGGCCCGCGGAACAACCTCGCGCCTTGCTAGCGGTTATCGCCCGGACGGCCGGGGCCCGTGGCCTGGCCGGGGGCGCCGGCGGGTATGCCACCCATGTTGCCGAGAAGCTGCTGGAGGAAGCCCATTTCCTTGCCGCGGCTGGGCGTCTCGCGTTCGACCAGGGCGACGACGATGCCGTCCTCGATCCCGTATCTGCGCATATCGGCGACCTTGCCGTCTTCCGAGAACTCCACGGCGAGGATCTGGCGCTTCGTCACGTCCGGCGTGAAGAAGGCGTAGCGTTCCTGCTCGGTCGAAATGTAATACCAGGTGGGGTCGCCGAAGGTGGCCGTGCTTGACGGCGTGCCAAGCTTCTGCTGCACCGTGTCACGGGTGTCGGCACCGATTTTGACTTCGCTCAGCGTTTCCGCGTCGGGAATATAACCGCGCACGTCCTTGATGGGGGCGCAGGCGGCCAGCCCCGACAGGAGGAGGGCGCCAGTGAACAGAATACGAGAGGACATCCGATTGCTCCCAAACTTGGGGGAAACTATGACAGATTGACCTATCGCCCGGCTACCCTAATTTCAAGGGACATGGGCCAATTTCGGGAAGCTACGGTTGTGCGTTCTTTCTTTTCCGTCATGTTCAAGGGGCGCGAGGCCACCCGCCAGGGTGCCTTCATCTACAATTCAATCGTGGAGCAGGCGCGCCGGCCCGAGTTCTATGCCGGCCTTGACGTGCCTGACACGATGGATGGTCGCTTCGACCTGATAGTGCTTCACGCGGGCCTCTACCTGCCGCGCCTGAAGGCCGTGAAGCAGGATGGGAACCGGCTGTCGCAGGCCATGTTCGACCAGATGTTTGCCAATCTCGAATTCAACCTGCGCGAGTTGGGCGTGGGTGATGTCGGCGTGCCCCGGCGCATGAAAGACATGCTGCAGGCCTTCTATGGCCGTGTCGGCAGCTATGACAGTGCCCTGCGCACCGGAGACATGCCGCAGCTTCGCTCAGCGCTTCACCGGAATGTCTACCGCGGGGCCGAGGTGGACCCGGCGCGCGTGGATGCGCTGGCGAGCTATGTGCGTGCCGCGGCGGAGTCGCTGAAGGCGGCCGATGACGATGTGATTGTTGCCGGTGCCTTTGCGTGGCCGGCGCCATGAGCCGGGGGGAAGGGCACGCTGAAACGCATGGTTTCCGGCGCCTGTTGGCCGTGCGCAAGGTGGGCGACAATGGCCTTGCTCACGAAATCGATGCCTCTGGCGAGGAGCTCTCCCGGCTGGCCGGCTTTCTGGACGTCGTTGCCGTCAAGGACCTGCGGGCCAGCTTCCGTATCAGTCGGTGGCGCACACGCGGCATCAAGCTAGAGGGCAGTCTGACGGCCGGTGTCGTGCAGGCCTGTGTCGTGACGCTCGAGCCCGTCGAGAGCTCCGTCGAGGCGCGCTTCGAGCGGCGTTACCTGCCCGCAGAGATGCTTGATCCCGCGGGTGAAGGGGATGATGTTTTTGTTGATCCCGAGGGTGAAGATCCGCCGGAACCGCTGACCCATGAGCTTGACCTGGGCGAGATCGTGGTCGAGGAACTGGCCCTGAACATCGACCCTTATCCGCGCAAGGCCGGGATTGTGTTTGCCACGTCGACGGATGATGACGGGCGCAAGCCGCCCGCCAATCCGTTTGCAGCGCTGGCACGGCTCAAGGGACGGCTTGGACCCAAGACCTGACGGGCTGGGCAGGCCGTGCGCCCAAATGCCCGCCGGATTTGCACCAAAAGGCGGAAAACTGGGGGTTGAACTTGCGGACGGTTTCCTATTTTATCCGGCCCTCGTTTTAAGCCTTGCCCGGACAGGTGGTTAACCATTGTCCGACGGGGCTTGGCTTCATCGCATTGAGGGAGGAGACCCATGGCGGTCCCCAAGAGAAAAGTCAGCCCGTCCCGGCGCAACATGCGTCGCTCGCATCATGCCCTGGCCCGTCCAGGCTATGCGGAATGCAGCAATTGCGGCGAGATGAAGCGTCCGCACCATGTCTGCCCCAAGTGCGGCCACTATGACGGCCGTGAAGTCGCGAAGGCGAAGGGCAGCTAGCGTCCTTGCTTGTCAGGGCGCATAGTGAGCCGATGATTTGTCGGTGGCTGCCTGAAAGGACCAAGAGCGCGTGACACGGGAAATCGTCGTCTCGGTTGATGGCATGGGCGGCGACAATGCACCCCAGGCTGTCATCGACGGGCTTGCAATTGCCCATATCCGGCATCCGCGAGCAAAGTTTCTCCTGCATGGAGATCATTCGCGGCTGCAGTCGATCCTGCTGACGCGTCCTGCTCTCAAGAATATTGCCCAGATTGTCCACTGCGACGATGTCGTGGGCATGGACGACAAGCCCTCGCAGGCCCTGCGCCGTGGCCGCAACACTTCGATGTGGCGTGCCATCGATTCCGTCCGCAACAAGGATGCACAGGTCGTCGTGAGCGCCGGCAATACCGGTGCGCTGATGGCCATGGCCAAGGTGCAACTTCGGACTGTGCCAGGTTTGTCGCGCCCCGCGATCGCTGCCATCTGGCCCACGATCCGTGGCCAGTCGATCGTGCTCGATGTCGGCGCCAACATCGATACCGACGCACGCCAGCTCTTCGACTTTGCGCTGATTGGTGAGGCCTATGCGCGCGTGGTGCTGGGCCTCGAGCGGCCGAGCATCGGGCTCCTGAATGTCGGGGCCGAGGAGATGAAGGGCAACGAAGCGGTCAAGGCGGCAGCTGCGGCGCTCAGGTCGTCGGGCCTGCCCCTGCGCTTTTACGGCTTTGTGGAAGGCGACGACATCAGCACGGGAACGGTCGACGTGGTCGTGACGTCAGGCTTCACGGGCAATGTCGCCTTGAAGGCAGCCGAGGGGACGGCGCGCCTTATTGGCCACTACATCAAGTCGGCGATGGCTCGCTCTTTCCTTTCGCGTATTGGCTATGTCTTTGCCCGGCCGGGCTTCAACGTGCTGAAGCAGAAGCTTGATCCGCGCGCCGTGAATGGCGGCGTTTTCCTCGGCCTGAATGGTGTCGTGGTCAAAAGCCATGGGGGAACCGACGGGGTCGGTTTCGCGACGGCGCTCGACCTGGCCGTTGAGATGGGCGGCAGCGATTTCGTGCAGCGCGTCGCCGATGCCATGGCGAACCTGCCGGCGTCGGCTCGCGCGCTCGAGGGTTCGCGGACTGAAGGTGTTTCCGATACCGGCTCAGTGGCGGAAGCGGCAGCCTCCTGATGGGCGTGATCCGGTCCCAGGTGGCGGGTGTCGGCGCCTACCTGCCCCAGCAGATTGTCACAAACGAAGACCTGGCACGCCGCCTCGATACGAGCGATGAATGGATCCGCGAGCGAACCGGTATCCGCGAGCGCCGGATTGCGGCGGATGGCGAACTCACCTCGGATCTTGCCGTCGCCGCTGCGCAGGAGGCGTTGCGTGCGGCCCAGGTGCGGCCGTCGGCCGTCGACATGATCGTGCTTGCGACTGCCACGCCGGACGAGACGTTTCCCGCGACTGCCACGACCGTCCAGGCACGTCTCGGGATGACGCGCGGCTTTGCCTTTGACGTGCAGGCTGTCTGTTCGGGGTTCGTCTATGCGCTGTCTGTCGCCGACAATTTCATAAAGGCCGGGCAGGCCAGGACCTGCCTTGTCGTGGGTGCGGAGACCTTCTCGCGCATTCTCGACTGGAATGACAGAACAACGTCCGTGCTGTTTGGCGATGGCGCCGGTGCGGTTGTGCTTGCCGCTGGTTCCGGTGACGGCACGCGTGCGGACCGGGGCATCCTGTCCACACATCTCTTCTCGGACGGGCGGCAGCATGACCTGCTGTACGTGGATGGCGGTCCCTCGAAGACACGCACCACAGGCTTCCTGCGCATGGAGGGGCGTGAGGTCTTCAGGCATGCGGTGGTGAACCTCACCGAGGCCATCGATGCGGCGCTGCAGACCAATGGTGTTACGGCCGAAGACATCGACTGGTTCGTGCCGCATCAGGCGAACCAGCGCATTCTTGACGCGACCGCCCGAAAGGCCGGTGTGCATCCCTCGCGCGTCGTTTCGACGGTTGCGCATCACGCCAATACCTCTGCCGCGTCGGTACCCTTGGCCATGGCCACGGCTGTCGGGGATGGCCGGATAAAGCCCGGGAACCTGGTCCTGCTCGAGGCCATGGGTGGCGGATTTACGTGGGGATCGGCGCTGATCCGCTGGTAGCTCTGCGCCCTATCTCACTGATATTGACGGGATTTTCTCCCCGCCCTACGCTTGCCACCTTGAGTCGTGCCCCCTTCAGGTGGTGCGGCGGGAAGCGGAGGCAGCATGAGTGCAACCTTGACCCGGCAGGATCTTGCCGAGGCGGTTTATGCGCAGGTCGGGCTGTCGCGGAACGAATCCGCTGACCTTGTCGACAGGGTTCTTGAAGAAGTATCCGCACGTCTGGTGCGTGGCGAGGTGGTGAAGCTCTCGTCTTTCGGCACGTTTGCCGTACGCTCGAAGGGCGGGCGAATCGGGCGCAACCCCAAGACCGGGGAAGAGGTGCCGATCAGTCCGCGCCGCGTGCTCGTGTTTCGCGCCAGCCATGTGCTGAAGGCGCAGATCAACGACGGCATGGCGGCCAGGCTTGGCACCAAGACAACCGGCGATGATAAATGACTGACAGCTCCCGCATCGAGAAAGCCCCCGACGCCTTTCGTACCATCTCCGAAGTGTCCGAGGCCCTCGATGTTCCGCAGCATGTGCTGCGGTTCTGGGAGGCAAAATTTCCCCAGGTGAAGCCGCTCAAGCGGGCAGGTGGGCGGCGCTACTATCGGCCGGATGACATCGACCTGCTGAAGGGGATCCGGGCCCTGCTCTACGGCGAGGGGCTGACCATCAAGGGCGTCCAGAAGGTACTTCGCGAGCAGGGTGTTCGGCATGTGGCCGAGATCGGTCGCGATGGCGTGAAGGATGCTGGTGCGCGCCGTGAGGCTGAACGGGCTGCGCCCGCATCTCTGCCCACGGTCGAGCAGGTCAATCTCAGCGCGGACGCTCCCAGCGAGACACTGCTCGACGCGCAGCGCGCGCGGCTGGAGAACGTGCTCGACGAGCTGCTGAACCTTCGCGAAATGCTGCGCCGACGGCCCCAGTTCAGCCAGCGCAAGGTCTCTGCGGCAGAATAGTCCGGGTTTTCCCGGTATTCCGCCCTTGAACCCGTTTGCATCGGGCGGGGGCTCCTGCCTATATTGCGCGCCCCTGAACCTGCCCGCCCTCAAGTTATCCGCGGACAGGTGCACAAGTGTCGGAGCGTAGCGCAGCCTGGTAGCGCATCAGTCTGGGGGACTGGGGGTCGCAGGTTCAAATCCTGTCGCTCCGACCATTCTTTTCAGCCACTTCATGATGATGCCGAGACGGGCGCCTGCGGGTGCGCAACCACCGGGCAACCACCGGCGGTGGCCCACGCAGGGTGGCAGTTTGCCATCACTTCCGCGTGAGGGCGCTTTTGGGGTGTTGTCCGGCCCTGTGTTTGCCACCTAGGCTTGGTCACGTGTTGGCGTCGGGAGGGGCAAGTCGTGGGTGTGATCAGTCGCAGACAGGTTCTGGTGGCGGGTACTGTCCTGGGATTGGCCGGGCCCGCGCGGGCGCAGCCGTCTGGCGGGTGGCGGGTGCTTGCGACTGAACCCTATCGTGGCAAGCAGGACGACATCTCGTTCGTTTCCCCCGACCTTGGCTGGTATGGCAATGGGGCGGGGAAGCTTTTTCGCACCTCTAATGGTGGCGAGACCTGGGAGAAGGTCTGG
>JBILGJ010000393.1:0-2845 GCA_044351125.1 Micropepsaceae bacterium | reverse complement strand
ATGCCCATCTGGGTGCGCCGCAGCGCTATCGGCTGATCACCTTCGAGGGCGCCTTTCACGGGCGCACGCTGGCGACGATCGCTGCGGGCGGGCAGAAGAAATATCTCGACGGCTTCGGACCGAAGGTCGACGGGTTCGACCAGGTGGCGTTCTGCGATCTCGATGCGGTGCGGGCGGCGATCGGGCCCGAGACGGCGGGCATCCTGATCGAGCCCATTCAGGGCGAAGGCGGCGTGCGGGTGGTGGAGCCCCAGAAGATGCGGGCCCTGCGCGAGATCTGTGACGCCAACGGAATGCTCCTTATCCTCGACGAGGTTCAGTCGGGCATGGGGCGCACAGGCAAGCTGTTTGCACATGAATGGTCCGGCATCACGCCCGACATCATGGCGGTGTCCAAGGCGCTGGGTGGCGGGTTCCCGGTTGCGGCCTGCCTTGCGACGGAGAAGGCGGCTGCCGGCATGACCGCCGGCACGCATGGCTCGACCTTCGGCGGCAATCCGCTGGCGATGGAGGTTGCCAAGGCGGCGGTGGACCTGATCGCGGATCCGGCACTGCTTGACCATGTCGTGCGGATTTCCAACTACCTCCAGCAGCAGCTGCAGATGGTGCGGGACCGCAACGGCGCGATCATCGAGGAGGTGCGCGGGCAGGGCTTGCTGCTCGGTCTCAAGTGCCGTGTGCTGAACTCGACGCTTGTCGAGGCGCTGCGCGAGCGCGGCCTTCTTGCGGTTGGCGCCGGCGACAACGTGGTTCGCATCCTGCCGCCTCTGATCATAAATGAGGAGGATGTGCGCGAGGCCATTGGCATCCTCAACGACGCCTGCGCCTCGCTTGCCGTGCAAACCCCGAAAGAAGCTGCGAAATGACTTCCAAGACACCCCGGCATTTCCTCGATCTTGATGCGTTCGATGCGCCCACGCTGCGGTCGCTCATCGACAGTGCACGTCGCATGAAGGATGCGCGCCGGGGACGGCCAAAGGGTGCGCGCGACGATGACATGCCACTCAAGGGGCGCATGCTTGCGCTTGTCTTCGAGAAGCCGTCGACGCGGACGCGCATCTCGTTCGACATGGGCATGCGCCAGCTGGGCGGCGAGTGCATGTTCCTCGACGGGAGAGACATGCAGTTCGGCCACGGCGAGACGGTGGGTGACACGGCGCAGGTGCTGTCGCGCTATGTCGACGGGATCGTGCTGCGCTCGAAGCGCCACCAGAGCCTGCTTGACCTTGCGCGCACGGCCAGCGTGCCGGTCATCAACGGACTTACCGACAAGACCCATCCCTGCCAGCTGATGGCCGACATCCTGACCTTCGAGGAGCATCGCGGACCGATCGCAGGGCAGGTTGTGGCGTGGTCGGGTGCTGGCAACAATGTGTGCGCCTCGTGGATCCATGCGGCCGTGCGCTTTGGCTTCGAGCTGCGCGTCGCGTGCCCGCCCGAGCTTGATCCCGATCCGCAGTTGCTGGCGTGGGCAAGGGCCGAGGGTGGAAAGGTTCATATCATCCGAGACCCGAACGAAGCTGTTTCGGGTGCTGCCGCGGTGGTCACCGATACCTGGGTGCAGATGTCGGAAAGCGACCATCTGGGCGAGGGTGGCGCGCGCTCGCGTGCCAATTCGCTGGTGCGCTACCGGGTTGACGAGAAGCTGATGGAGGTTGCCGGCAAGAAGGCGATCTTCCTGCACTGCCTGCCGGCGCATCGCGGCGAGGAGGTTACCGACGGCGTGCTCGACGGACCGCAGTCGGTTGTGTTCGACGAGGCCGAGAACCGGCTTCACGCGCAGAAGGCCGTGCTGCTTTGGTCGATGTCGTAGTGCCGGCGGACTTTGTCCGCAGCTTCCAGATCGAGGGCATGAATGTCCGTGGGCGGATCGTCCACCTGACGGATGCGGCCGATCGCGTGATCGCGGCGCATGGCTATCCCGAACCTGTCTCGCGGCTGGTGGGTGAGGCCCTGACGCTGGCGGCGCTGCTCGGGGCGTCGCTCAAGTTCGAGGGGACGCTCACCGTCCAGACGCGCGGCGACGGGCCGGTGAAGATGATCGTTGCCGATTTCACCTCGCCGGGGACGATCCGCGCCTGTGCCACGTTCGATGCGGATGCTGTCCGCGTGCTGGGTGCCACGCCGAGCTTTGCAGCCCTGGTGGGGCGTGGGTCGATTGCGATTACCATCGATCCGAACGGTGACATGGAGCGCTATCAGGGCATCGTGCCGCTCGAGGGCGAGGGGCTGGCCGATGGCGCCATGACCTACTTCCAGCAGTCCGAGCAGATTCCGACGGCGATCCGGCTCAGTGTCGCCACGCTGGCCACGCGCGGGGCTGGCGGTCGCGAGCAGCACTGGCGGGCCGGCGGCATGCTGATCCAGAACCTTGCCTCGCTCGGCGGCATCCAGCCCGTGCGGCGCGGGGGCGAGGCCGACCATTCAGATGACTGGCCGCGGGCGCTGGCGCTGTTCTCGACGATCGAGGCGCATGAGCTCGTCGATCCGCAGGTGGAGGCCGAACGGCTGCTCTACCGGCTGTTCCACGAGGATGGCGTGCGGGTGTTCGATGTGGTGCCGCTTGCCTTTGCCTGCCGGTGCAGTGCGGACCGGGTAATGGGCGTGCTCAGGCAGTATCCGGCCGACGAGTTGCAGGGGCTTGCAGAGGGCGATGGCCTGATCCGGGCAAAGTGCGAGTTCTGCTCGACGGTCTATGCGTTTGCGCCGGACGGGGTGGGGTAGGGGTGTGGTCCCCCGGTGCAAGGTCTCACCGTAATTGTGCGATGAGCCTGCGAATGAAGGTTTCACAGGCGGCGACCTGGGTGATCTCGATGAATTCGTTGGGCTTGTGGGCTTCGCGGAT
>JBILGJ010000392.1:0-2846 GCA_044351125.1 Micropepsaceae bacterium | reverse complement strand
GCTATCTCGACAGCGCCCTGCGCTATCGCGGGGCACCTGTCTCGGCCCTCTCGGGCCTCCACCATCTGGAGGGCGCAACCGTGGCGATTGTCGCCGACGGAAGCCTGCATCCCGATCGCATCGTCTCTGGAGGAGCCGTCTCGCTCGAGAGGCCGGCCATGAACGCATGGGTGGGCCTGCCTTTTGAAAGCCGGCTGCGCACACTCAGGCTTGATGTGCTGGGAGGAAGCGTCTGGCCCGGCCGCCTGCGCCGGATAACGCATCTCGGGGTGCGGGTGCACAACACGATCGGCGGCACGGCCTGCGTGACGGGATCAGGTCACGCCGAAACGCTGGTCCGCCGGAACGCAACAGATCGCATGGATGCGGCACCTCCCTTGTATTCAGGAGACATCGACATCCTGCCTGCGTCCGGTTTCGATCCAGCCACACGCATCACGCTCGCGCAGGCCGAGGCGCTTCCCCTTGATGTCCTGTCGTTGACGGCAACGGTTTCAATGGGTGAGGCCGCAGCCTGAGCGTTCAGCGCTCGTGCGGCATCTTCCAGAGTTCGCGCATGCGCGAGGCGTCATGGACGCTGATATTGTGCCACGCAAGGCGGTTGCGTGCGGCATCGACGACCAGCAACTGGTCCTGCGATCCCACATGCGGGGACAGTGTCATCTTGATCGTGTTTGCATTGCGCTCGCTCTGCAGCATCCAGACATGCGCATTCAGGCGGAAGAAGGCACCCAATTGTTTCATCGCCGCCTCGAAGTCGCGCTGCGAACCAGCCCGCACCTGAACCAGAATCAGGAAATTCGAAACCTGTCCCTCCGCCGGCACCGTGGCCATGGGCGCCGTAGCAACTGCAACCGCTCCGGCAGGGTCTGAGGACGCCTTGCGGGCGCTTCCTGTTTCCCCGCTTTGAAGCCCGTTGGCATCGAAGCACCGCGCAAGCGCGGCGTGGCTCGAGGCCGCGACGAACGCGCCATCCTCGCCGATGCGCACCAGAGACTGCGGCGCAAGGCGCCGATCCTGCGCAAACGCCTTCATTTGCTCGTGGCTATAGGGCCCGAACGTCTGGTTTTGCGCGCTCACATACCAGGCGATGTCCATGCATCCGACCAATGAGTTTACGTATGAGTAGAAAACGATGAAAAATCTAAGGAGTAATTAATGACGATCCTGTCTTCGACAGCACGCGCGGCCTTCCTGGCAGACGGTGCAAGCAGGAATTTTCCAGTCCCGTTTCATGTCTGGTCAACGACGGAAATAGCGGTTTTCCTTCGTTTTCCCGGCAGCCTGCACGACCACCCGCAGGCGGCAGGTGCCGACTTTTCGTGGGATGGCAGCCCGCTGCCCGGGCCCGGCGGAATCGTATTTACGTTACCGCCACCGGCCGGCGCACGGATCGTGATCGAGCGCAGTATGGAACTCGTTCAGGAGCTCGACCTCATAGCCTCGGGCGCCTTTGCGGCCGAAACCATCGAAGGCCAGTTCGACCGCGTCACCGCGCAGATGCAATCGCTGGCGCAGCGTATCGACAGGACGCCGCAGCTGCCGGCGGGCACGCAGGTCGAGAACCCCGCCATGCCCGAGCCCGCACCCGCAAGGGCAGGCCAGCTCATCGCCATCTCGGCCGATGGGCGCGGTTATGAATGCAAGGTACCCGCCGCACTTGGCCTGCAGCCCGTCTCGGCCTTTGCGGCGGGTCTCCTGGACGATCCGGACGCCGCCACCGCGCGCGCGACGCTGGGCATCGCGACGGGGATCGACCTCAACCTCCTGCCCACCGATCCAAGCGGCGGCGCTGCGGCCGATCATGTCCCCTTTGTCGACGCCTCCGAGGCCGGCGCGGCCAACAAGGTGCCCGTGCCCGCCTTCATGGCGAACGCGATCGCAGCGCTGGGCAACGCAGTCACGATGCAGGACCACGAGCTTCTGGCCCGCAACACGGGCACAGGCACGGCCACGCGCCTGTCCGCCAGCCTTGTCGGCGCAGGCCGCCAGACAGTCTGGATCCCGGCCGGCGCACTCTTGCCGCGCCTCAGCGCCGGCGCCGCCGCATCGACAACCGAAATGCCCGGCAACCGCCTTGTCCTGCGCACGCTGGATTTCGACCCGCTGGTGCAGGAACACGCGCAGGTGCTCGTCCAGATGCCCAAGGGCTGGAACCGCGGTGCCCTCACGGCTGCGATCCTCTGGACCCACGGATCGACCGGCGCGCCGTTCAACGTGGCCTGGGGCATGCGCGCGCTGGCGGCGTCAGACACAAGCGCCCTTGATACGGCCTTCGGCACGCCCGTGCTTGTCACTGACACCGGCGGTACGGCTGGCGCCCTCTATCGCAGCGCCGAGCTTCCGGGTTTCAGCCCGGCCGCGGCGCCCGCCGAGGCAAGCCTCCTGGCACTCGATATCTTCCGCGCCGCCGGCGACCCGGCCGACACGCTGTCGGCCGACGCCCGCCTGGTTGGCATCGCGCTCCACTATGTCACCGCAGCGAACACGGACGCCTGACCCATGCTGCGGCTCAATGCGCTTTCAGGCTTCGGCACCATCGCCGACGGACCCGACGTCACGCCTGATGCCTTCACCTGGCCCGACATGAATGCTGCGGGCCTTGTCGCCACGGCCATGACGCCGCCCGTCACGATCACGGGCATCTCGATCCCCGTGACCCTGCGGGCAAGCGTCAATACGCCTCTTTCGCCATCGCGGACCCTCACGGTTCTGCGCGATGGCGTGCCCGTTGTCACCGCGACGGCGGGCACCTCCGCCGACGCCATCTTCTCCAGTGACCAGGTCCTGCAGCTCGAACTGGCCAACGCCAGCGACCTCACGCTCTGGGCCGGAACCCTCTCGCT
>JBILGJ010000391.1:0-2847 GCA_044351125.1 Micropepsaceae bacterium | reverse complement strand
AATGGGGCGACGTGTTTGGTGAAGCGACGGCGCAGCTCGCGCGGCCGTTCCTTGGCAACGTGTTCTTTGACGACACGAAAGAGCCTGAACGCACCACCGAAACGGTTTGGCAGACAAAGGGTACCGGTGCGCCGGGCGCCGCCACACCTGAAGGGCGACTGGCGACGATGGACGTCATGGGGATCGACCGACAGCTCATCTTTCCGCAGATCGTCCTTGCTGCGCCCGCGTGGTCTGATCATCCCTCCGCTGGCAAGGTGCTGCGCGAATACAATGATGCGGTGCTTCGGTGGACAAAGGCCGGTAAAGGTCGTCTGCGTCCGACGGCGCTTTTGAACCTGGGCACCATCGAAGGCGCCATCGCCGAGGCCGAGCGCGTCATCGATGGCGGCGCCCGCGCCGTCTTCATCCAGGACGGGGTTGCGCCCGGCGGCTTCTCACCGGCAGCGCCGGAGGTCGATCCCCTGTGGGCGTTGCTGGCCAAGGCCAATGTGCCGGTGACATTCCACATTGGCGGCCAGCAGGGCTTTTTCGGAAGCGGTGCCTGGCCGGACGCGGAGCTCCTGCGGCCCGGCAGTTTCTCCACCGGCGAGCCCGTCGGCCCGCACATGCTTGCCACGATGCACATGTCGCCGCAGAATTACCTGACCTGCATGATTTTTGGCGGCGTCTTTGACCGGCATCCCGCGCTTCGCGTGGGGCTCATCGAGCTGGGCGCGATGTGGGTCGGTCCGTTTGTTGATCTGCTCGAGGATCGCATTGAACTGTCCCGCCGCGTCCGCAGCGCCCTGAAGCGGCGGCCGAAGGAAATCTTCAGCGAGCAGATCCGGGTCACACCCTTCTTCTGGGAAAAGACCGCACGCCAGATCGAGCGCTATGGCATGCCGGAGATCTATGCCTTCTCCACTGATTTTCCTCACCCTGAAGGCGGCACCGATCCGATCGGGCGCATGGGATCAGACATCAAGCCGTTGGGTGAGGAGGCCGTCGAAGCGTTCTTCGTGCGCAATGCCGCGCTGCTTTTGCCGGATTGAAGAAACTGGGTCAGACTCCGTTGTTGTAATACGGTGACATAACATATTGCTTGGAAGTGGTGACTGGTCCCGTTTCCTTCTTCGTCATGGCCGGTACGCGCTGCCGCGCGACACGGCCATGACGAAGTAGGGTGGTGGGGTTGTTGGAAGAAATGGGGTGAGGGTGGAGGTCCCCCCGCTGAAGCGGGGGGAGGATCCGGTCTTTGATTGTTTGCGGTTTGCGTGCCACACTTCCGGCACATTCCTTGCCGAGCGTGTTATCCTGACTGAGCGGAGGCTGACGTCATGAGCCGCATTCCTGTTGTCCTGGTGCTGATCATCGCGCTGCTTGTGGTGACCAACCCGTCGCGCAGTGAATTCAACGCCTGGGCCCAGAGCCATGTTGCCCGCAAGATCGAGGAGGAGGCGCGCAAGAAGGGTGTTGATGCCAATGATGGTTCGAGCCAGCTGGGTGGGGCCATCGCGGGTTTCTTCATTGCCAGCATGCCGATCGACAGGACGAACCTGCTTGCCTTCTCGATCTACAGTTTCACGCTGCCTGATGGATCGGGTGAAGAGCGGCATTGCCGCTTCGTTGGCATCGCCGGACAGTTCGTGCCGCTTGAGAAGTGCCTGGAGCGCAATCAGGCCGTCAACAGTTCAGGTGTTGGGAGTAACGGATGAGCAGGATCAGGATTGCCGGGGATCGCTTCGTTGATGCGGCGGGCCGCATGGTGCTGCTGCGCGGTTTCAACCTGGGCGGTGACTGCAAGGTGCCGTATCCCGACGGGGGTACGAATTTCCCGAGTGATTTCTCGGACCATCGTGACGCAAGCTTTATCGGGCGTCCGTTCCCGCTGGAAGAGGCGGACGAGCATCTGCGCCGGATCAGTGGCTGGGGGATGAACTGCCTGCGGCTGCTCACAACCTGGGAAGCGGTCGAGCACAAGGGACCCGGCCAGTACGACACGGCGTATCTTGATTACTTCGCCGAGGTGGCACGCCGGGCCGGCACATATGGGCTTAACGTGTTCGTGGATTTCCACCAGGATACGTGGAGCCGCATGTCGGGTGGGGATGGCGCGCCGGGCTGGACGTTCGAGGCGGTGGGGCTGGACTTCACGAAATTCCACGATGCCGGCGCATCCCATGTGATGCAGTTCAAGTACGATTATGCGCGGGGTGGGCGGCAGGAAGACCGCTATCCCATGATGACGTGGGCCAACAATTACCGCATGCCCGCGAATGCCATCATGTGGACGCTGTTCTTCTGCGGCGACCTGTTTGCCCCCGGTCTCAGGATCGACGGGCGCAGTGCGCAGGGTTACCTGCAGTCACACTATATCGGGTCGATGCGCGAGGTTGCCAAACGCCTCAAGGGCATGGCGCATGTGATGGGTTTCGATACGCTCAATGAACCGGGGACGGGATGGATCGGGCAGCCGATGTCCTATCGTCACCTTTCAAAGAGTGCTGAACATCCCGAGCCTGTCCGGCCGGGTCCTGCCTGGTCGCCGCTTGACGGGTTGCTGGTTGCGCGCGGCCTGTCGCGCGAGATCCCCGAGCTTGCCTTCGATCCGGCGCAGATGCGGGTGGGGCAGACCGGCACCAAGACCGTGAACGCGAAAGGCGTGTCGATCTGGCGCGAGGGGCGGACTTGTCCCTTCGAGGCGGCGGGCGCTTATCGCCTGCGAGGAAATGACTTCGAGGTGCTGCGCGAGGACTTCTTCCAGCGTGCGGGCGGGAAGGCGATCGATCCCGATCATGACGGCATGACACCCTTCTTCGAGCGCGTGGCGCGCGAGATCCGGACCATCGAGAACGACTGGCTTGT
>JBILGJ010000072.1:0-9741 GCA_044351125.1 Micropepsaceae bacterium | reverse complement strand
GCGCGTGCGGTCATGTCGGCGATGATCGCCTTCACCTCGTCCATGCGGTCGGGCCACATGAGATAGACGTCGGCGGCCTCGGCGGCGGCTTCGCGCGCGTCTTCGGACAGGCCGCCGAAATAAAGCGGAGGGCAGCGGCCGGAGACGGTGCGGATGCCGGGCGGGTCGAGGTCGAAGCGGTAGTGCTGGCCGTCGAGCTTCAGGCGCTCGCCGCTCAGCGACGCCTGCAGGAGCTTCATGATCTCGACGGTGCGCCCATAGCGCGGCGCCGAGGCCAGCATCTCGCCGGGCATTTCGCTCGAGATGATGTTGATCGTGAGCCGACCGCCCAGCATCTGGTCAAGCGTTGCAAGCTGGCGGGCAAGCTGCGGAGGCCAGACTTCGCCGCAGCGCACGGCGACGAGCAGGCGCATGCGCTTCAGCTGCGGGGCCATGGCGGCGGCGAAGGCGACCGTGTCGATGCCGAGCGTGTAGCCGGATGGCAGCAGGATGTTGTCGAAGCCGCCCTTTTCGGCGGTGAGCACGATGTTGCGGCAATGCTCGTAGCTTGAGCGCAAGGCGCCGTCGGGGACACCCAGAAACTCGTAATCGTCGTCGCAGAGGGCCGAGAACCAGGAGATCTCGCAAGGCTTCATGGCATGGGCACTCCGCGTGCGGCGACGACGAGGGAATACCACTCGGCGCGGGACAGGTTGATCTTCAGCGCATCGGTGGCAGCGGCGATGCGTGCGGGGTTCTGTGTCCCCAGGATCGGCATGGGTCGTGACGGATGGCGCATGACAAAGGCGAGGGCAACGGCGCTGCGGGTCGTGCCGTGGGCGCGGGCCAGCTCGTCGAGGCGGGTGGCCACGCGGCGGGTTGCCGGGTCGGCGGCATCGACACTGTCGGCAAGGCGGCCACCGCCCAGCGGCGACCAGGCCAGCGGGGTCATGCGCGCTTCCATCGCGAGGTCGAGGACGCCGTCGAAGGCGGGCTCGACCGCTATGGCCGAGAACTCGGGCTGGAGGGTTGCGAGCGGCCGGTCGAGGTAACGCAGGAGAGCGCGCGTTTGGGGGACAGTATAGTTCGAGACGCCGATCTCGCGGATCTTGCCATCCTTGCGCAGGCGCGCCAGCGCGTGGGCCAACTCCTCCGGATGGGTCAGCACGTCGGGGCGGTGGACCTGGAAGAGGTCGATGACATCCGTGCGCAGGCGCTTCAGCGAGGCTTCGCAGGAGGCGATGACGGCCTCGGCGCCTGAATCATAGGGGATGCCGGGGATGATGCCGAACTTGGTGGCCAGAACCATCCGTGCGCGCAGGCCGGGGGTTTCGGCGAGCACGCGGCCGAGCAGGCCTTCCGATTCGCCGAAGGCCTGCCCGCCCCAGTCGAGGCCGTAGACGGCGGCAACGTCGATCAGGTTCATGCCGGCGGCGAGTGCGGCCTCGATCCGGGCGCGGCCGGCGGCGACATCGCTGCCGACGAAGCGCCACAGGCCATAGGCGATCGGACCGACCTGCAGCGCGGTTTGCCCCAGGGGGCGGAGGGGGGCTTGTGTGCTCATGCTTCCCGTTGTCGTGGTGCTCATGTATTTGACGCGGAAAGCGCGTGACAGACAAGGGCGGGATGGCCCCTTGCGGAGGATGGGACTTGAGGAAAATTCGTTATGGCCTGATCGGCACGGGGATGATGGGCTATGAGCACATCACGAACCTCAAGCTCATGCCCGGGGCCGAGATTGCGGGGATCATGGATCCCGAGCCGAACTCGATCCTGATGGCGCAGGCTTTCCTGGGCGAGGGCCTGCGCGACAGCGTGAGGGTCTATGAGGACCGGCAGGCGATGCTGGCGGATCCGTCGATCGACGCGGTGCTGATCTCGTCGCCGAATTTCACGCACGCGGCGATCCTGCGCGACGTGATCGCAAGCGGCAAACATGTGCTGTGCGAGAAGCCGCTGGCGACGACGCTTGAGGACGTGCGGGAGGTCTATCGGCTGGCGCAGGGTTACCGGGGCGTGTTCTGGGTGGGCATGGAGTATCGCTACATGCCGCCGGCGGCGCGCTTCATTGCCGACGTGCATGACGGGCGCATCGGGCGGCTCAAGATGCTGGCCATTCGCGAGCATCGCTTTCCGTTCCTGAAGAAGGTCGGCGACTGGAACCGCTTCTCGGAGAATACCGGGGGCACGATGGTGGAGAAGTGCTGTCATTTCTTTGACCTCATGCGGCTCATCGTGCGGGCGGAGCCGGTGCGCGTGTTCTGTTCGGGGGCGATGGATGTGAACCACCTGGATGAGCGCTATGGCGGACGGGTGCCCGACATCATCGACAATTCCTATACGATCGTGGACTTCGACAATGGCGTGCGGGCGATGCTCGACCTGTGCATGTTTGCCGAAGGCTCGAAGAACCAGGAAGAGATTGCGGCGGTGGGCGACACGGGAAAGCTCGAGGTGTTCATTCCGGACGGGAACCTGGTGTTCAGCCCGCGTTCGCCGAAGGGGCCGGTGAGCGAGCACGTGGCGGTCGACGAGATGGCGCTGAAGGCGGGCACGCATCACGGCGCCAGCTTCTACCAGCACCAGGCGTTCCTGCGCGCGGTTCGCGGCGAGGGTCCGGTCGATGTCACCGCCGCCGATGGCTATCAGGCGGTGCTGATGGGCATGGCGGCGGAGATCTCGGCGCGAGAGAAGCGGGCTGTGGCGCTGGCGGAGCTTGGCGTGCCCTAGCCCGGCTTGCCGTATCGTTCCGGCTTCAGTGCCCTGAGGCGGAAGATCAGCATGCGGTCGGAGTAGCGCCGGCGCTGGCCGACAACCTGTCCCCGATAATAGACATCCTCGCTCCAGCCGTCGCGGCCGCGGCGGTCGGCTTCAGCCTCAAGCGTGTCTGCAGCCATGGCCAGCGCCTCGCCCCAGAGGGTGGCGAAGGCCTTGTCGTCGCGGCGCCGTGCATAGGCCGAGCGGCGCGGCATGCCGGCCCGCGCGCAGGCCTCGCAGACGCTGACGCCCTCGGACAGGAGTGCAAGGAAGAGGTCTTCCCTGTCGGATTCTGCCAATTTTTCAGTGTCTTGCACAGTGTTTGTGCAAGGCTGCGGAGCGGGTGGGACGATGGCCAGTTTTTGGGGTTTCATGGGTGTCTCTTTGTCGGGGAGGGGCCTGCGGCGGCGCCGGGGTTTGGGGCTTCGCGGGCGGGTGAATGATGTGTATGAACAATACGTGAACATCTGCAGGGTCGTCAATCGCTCAGTCCCGGATTTTTGTAGGTACTCCGGATGGGTGGCGCGGCCATGACGGGGCAGGAAGAGCGGGCGGGACGCCCGCGGTCCCGGGAGCGCGGGTGGCTCGGCAGCTCTTTTATGGGGACAGGGTGGAGAGGGGGATTGAACCGCCAAGACCACCAAGACGCCGCTACTATCCTGCCCCTTTAAAGCACGTCATGGCCGGTCGCACGGCAGTGCGAACCGGCTACCCAGGGGTCGTGTGCCATGGGGTCACTGCAGAGCGCCCGGCGCATGAAGGTCAGGCGCAGGGCAGACGCGTGCGCGGCTGGCGGATGTTCTGGGTGGCCGGTTCGCGCTGCCGCGCGACACGGCCATGACGGGATAAAAGATTGATTGGGCGGGCGGGACGCCCGCGGTCCCGGGAAGCGCGGGCGTCTTGGTCGCTCTCTTTCGGGGACATGGTGGAGAGCCCCCCCTTTGTCTGCGCGCTGCCTGCGGCACCGCGCAGCCACTTCCCCCTGAAGGGGGAAGCGACGCACAAATTTTGCCTCTTCCCCCCTGGGGGAAGTCCCTGCGGCGCGCAGCGGCGCAGGGGATGGGGGCGATGACGGGCACCAAGGCCCTCTTCGTCTGCGCACGGGGTGCTTAACGGGCTGATTTCACTGGCGGTTTTTGGCCATTTTGGGGAGGCGGTGCATTGACTTTTGCGGGGCGGTCCGTGAGTGTCCCGGCTTGTTTTCGTTCCCGCGTGGGGGGTCTGGACGGACAAATGCTGCGTTTCATCGTGCGCCGGCTTCTGGGCGCCATCCCGACCCTGCTGATCATCATCGCCATGGCGTTCTTCCTGATGCGGGTGGCGCCGGGTGGGCCGTTCGACCAGGAACGCAACCTGCCGCCGGAGATCGAGAAGAACATCCTTGCGGCCTATGACCTCGACAAGCCGCTGCTGCAGCAGTTCCTCGAGGTGAACCCGTTTGTATGCCAGGCTTTCATTTCGGGCGATCATGCAGGGCTTGCGGCGGAAGCGGCGCGGGCGGGGCTTTCCTATGACGGGGAAAAATACGTTACCGGCGAGAAGCGCCATGTACGCTGCCTCGGGGGGTACGTGGGCAAGCTTCTGGGTGGGGATTTCGGGCCGTCCTACAAGATGAAGGACTTCACGGTGGCCGAGTTGATCGCCGACGGCGCGCCGGTCAGTGCGCTGCTGGGTGTGTCGGCCATCCTGCTGGCGCTCACGATCGGGATGACAATGGGGACCGTGGCAGCCCTGCGGCAGAACCGGTTTTCGGATTATTCGATCATGACCATCGCCATGATCGGCATCACGGTCCCGAGCTTCGTCATGGCGCCGGTGCTGACCCTTATCCTGGGCGTGAACCTGGGCTGGCTGCCGGTCGGCGGTTGGAACAATGGCGCGATCCAGAACATGATCCTGCCCATCGTCAGCCTGAGCCTGGCGCAGATCGCCGTGATCTCGCGGCTTACGCGCGGCAGCATGATCGAGGTGCTGCGATCGAACTATGTGCGCACGGCGCGCGCCAAGGGCCTGCCGGAGCGGCTTGTCATCACGCGGCACGCACTGCGGGCTGCGATCCTGCCGCTGGTCAGCTACCTGGGGCCTGCGACAGCGGGCATCGTGACGGGGTCGCTGGTCATCGAGCAGATCTTCAACCTGCCGGGCATCGGCAAGTACTTTATCAATGGCGCGTTGCAGCGCGACTACACGCTGGTCATGGGCGTGGTCGTCCTCTACGCGTCGCTTGTCATCCTCCTCAACCTGGTCGCGGACGTCATCTACGGCCTGCTTGACCCGAAAATCAGGTACGACTGATGGCCACCGCCCAACCCATGCAGGAAATCAAGGGTCGCAGCCTCTGGCAGGATGCAAGGCGGCGCCTGTTCGCGAACAAGGCGGCCGTTGCCTCGATGCTGCTGTTGTTCAGCATCGGGCTTGTCTCGGTGGTCGGGCCGAATTTCTGGCCACATCCGTTTGACGAAGCCTATTTCGACCGCATCTCGTGCCCGCCGCCCGATTACCTGGGCATGACGGCCCTGTTCGGGAGCCAGGCCGAGCTGTGCCCCACGGCGGTTGGCCAGGGCCATATCTTCGGCACGGACGCCAACGGGCGCGACCTGTTCATCCGCGTGCTGATGGGCGGGCGCGTGTCGCTGGCGATCGGGTTCGTGGCGACGTTTGTTGCCCTTGTGATCGGCGTGCTCTATGGCGCGACCGCGGGGTTCGTGGGCGGGCGGATCGACAACCTGATGATGCGCTTCGTCGACATCCTCTATGCCCTGCCCTTCATCTTCTTCGTCATCATCCTGGTCGTCGTTTTCGGCAACAACTTTCTCCTGATGTTTGTGGCGATCGGCGCGGTCGAGTGGCTGACCATGGCACGCATCGTGCGGGGGCAGACCCTGTCGATCAAGCGCAAGGAATTCATCGAGGCGGCCGAGGCCTCGGGTGTCGCCACCTCGGCGATCATCCGGCGCCACATCCTGCCCAACGTGGTCGGGCCCGTGATCGTCTATGTGACGCTGACCGTGCCCGCCGTCATCCTGACCGAGAGCTTCCTGAGCTTCCTCGGGCTTGGCGTGCAGGAACCCTACACCTCGTGGGGCGTGCTGATTGCCGACGGCAAGGACCAGATGGAATCCTATCCGTGGATGCTGACCTTCCCGGCCGTGCTCATGGCGGTCACGCTGTTCTGCTTCAACTTCATCGGCGACGGGCTGCGTGACGCGCTCGATCCCAAGGATCGCTGAGGAAACGCTGCAACCATGGCACCCATTCTCAGCGTCAAGGACCTTACCGTCCGCTTTTCAACGCCCGAGGGCGAGGTTTCGGCCGTCAACCGCCTGAACTTCGACATCGAGGAGGGCGACTGCGTCGGCGTCGTCGGTGAATCCGGCTCGGGCAAGAGCCAGACCTTCATGGCGGTCATGGGGCTTCTGGCCGCGAATGGCAAAGCCTCGGGCAGCGCCAAGTTCCGCGGCGAGGAACTGGTGGGCATGCCCATCGCGCGGCTGAACAAGATCCGCGGCTCGAAGATGACGATGATCTTCCAGGATCCGATGACATCGCTGACGCCGCACCTGAAGATTGGCCGGCAGCTGGCCGAGGTGCTGGTGCTGCACAAGGGCATGTCCGAGAAGGATGCACGGGCGCGCGCGATACAGATCCTGGACCGCGTGAAGATCCCGGACGCCAAGCGCCGCATCGACCAGTACCCGCATGAATTCTCGGGCGGCATGCGCCAGCGCGTGATGATTGCGATGGCGCTGATCTGCGACCCGGAATTGCTGATCGCCGACGAGCCGTCGACGGCGCTCGACGTGACGGTGCAGGCGCAGATCCTCGACCTGCTGCAGGAACTGCGCACGCAGGAGAAGATGTCGATCGTCATGATCACACACGACCTGGGCGTCGTTGCGGGCCTGTGCAGCAAGGTCATGGTCATGTATGCGGGCGAGTTCTGCGAGAAGGGCGCCGTTGGCGAGATCTTCCACGACCCGCAGCACCCCTATACGCGGGGGCTTGTCAGTTCGATCCCGCGGCTCGACAAGGCCGAGGACGGGCGGCTGACGGCCATCCCGGGCAGTCCGCCGAACCTGCAGCGCCTGCCCAAGGGCTGCACTTTCCAGGAGCGCTGCACGCATGTGTTCGATCGCTGCATTGCGGAGCGGCCGGTGTTGACCGGCTTTGCACCTGACCGCGCCAAATCATGCCATCTGAAGGGCTTTGACAGCTCGGGAGCCGTGATCCGATGAGCACCGGCGACGTCATTCTTTCGGTCAAGGACCTCAAGGTCCACTTCCCGGTAAAGGGCGGCGGCCTGTTCAGCGGGCCGCGCACGCTGAAGGCGGTGGATGGGGTCTCGTTCGACGTGCACGCGGGCGAGACGCTGGGCATCGTGGGCGAATCCGGTTCGGGCAAGTCGACCATCGGGCGGGCCGTGCTGCAGCTGATCAAGTCGACGGGCGGGCGCATCGTATGGCTGGGACAGGATATTGCCGGCCTGTCGCGCCAGGCGATGAAGCCGCGGCGACGCGAGATGCAGATCGTCTTCCAGGATCCGCTGGCCAGCCTCAATCCGCGCATGACGGCGGGCGATATCATCGCCGAGCCGCTGACGACGTTCGAGCCCAACCTGTCGGCCGACGAGCGCAAGGCGCGCGTGCAGGACATCATGGCGAAGGTCGGGCTCTTGCCGCAGATGATCAACCGCTATCCGCACGAATTCTCGGGCGGGCAGAACCAGCGCATCGGCATTGCGCGCGCGATGATCCTGAAGCCCAAGCTGATCGTGGCGGACGAACCGGTGTCGTCGCTGGACGTTTCGATCCGTGCACAGATCATCAACCTCCTGGCCGACCTGCAGAAGGACACGGGCGTGGCCTTCATCTTCATCAGCCATGACCTGGCGGTGGTGCGCCACGTGAGCCACCGGGTGATGGTGCTGTATCTGGGCAAGGTGATGGAGCTGGCCGAGGGGCGCGATCTGCTGGACCGTCCGCGCCATCCCTATACGCAGGCCCTTCTGTCGGCGGCACCCGTGCCCGATCCTTCCGTTGAGGCAGGCAAGAAGCGCATCGTGCTGCAGGGCGACCTGCCCTCGCCCGTGAATCCGCCGTCAGGCTGCGTGTTCCGCACGCGCTGTCCGATTGCGCAGGAGAAGTGCGCGAAAGAGGTTCCCGCCCTCGAGAGCCGCGGTGGCGAGGAAGGCCACGTGGTTGCGTGCCACTTCCCGTCCTGACGCGCAGGCGTTTCGGGTAACGTCGAGGTCCCGGGGCGACGAAGCGCCCTATTTCAGGCGACGGACCTTTACGAGCTTCTTGGTGCCATCGATGAAGAGCGAGTAGCTGCCCATGGCTGCCTTCTCGATCCGAACCTGCATGGGGCCCTCGGACGAACGACGGTAGACTTCGGCCTGGTCGCTGTCGAGCTGGCGCCAGACTTGCCCGTTGTCCAGGATGAAGATCGACTTGCCCAGGGGCGTCTTGGCGAACTCGATCACCTGCGCCGAGATCTCCGTAATTTCCTTCGGGGCATCGGGCCGCGTGTTGTTCGCCGGCGAGATACCGAAATCTTCGGCCTTGGTGACCGGCGGGCCGTCGGACGAGAACCCGAACCAGGACAGGACGCCGCCGCCTTCTTCTTCCTGCTTCCGGTTGACCTCGGCCTTCCTGTCGGCGTCGGCCAGCACGGCCCGGACGCTTGCTGCCGCAGCGTCAAAGCACTGCAGGCGTTCGTCGATGCCTGCAATCTCGGTGCATTTCGCAACTGCGGTCATGGCATCGCGCGCCGGGCTTGCGGCCGCAACACCTGCGCCACACACGATGACCACACCTGCCCAAACCACTGCTCTCATGACCGCATCCATCCGCTTTTCATGTGCCTGAAGATCATGCTTGTCGCGTAACGGCCCCCGCCGTCAAGCACGTTGAGGCTACAGGAGATTTCACGCGCGACAATAGGCAATTTGGGGTGAGAGAAATTCCTTGAAATTCAAGAGAAAACCGCGACATTGGCGCCATTCAGGCAGCGTTCAGCCGGGCCCCCAGGAGGCTTGCGTTCGACGATCGCCATCCTTGCCCTTTCCAGGAGGTTTCATCATGAGTTCGTGGCGCCGGTTGCCAAAGTCCGTCCAGCGCGCAGCCATGCTTCCGCTTGTGCTGCTTGCGCTTGCCATCTCGGGTGCGGGGTCCGCCCTTGCCGAGAGCCATCTTTATCGCGGCAATGCCGGCGAGCCAAAGAGCCTCGATCCGCACCGCGCGACGGGCACGTGGGAAAACAACGTCATCGGCGACATGTTCCTCGGGCTCTATACGGAAGCGGCGAATGCGGAGCCAATCCTGGGCGCGGCCGAGTCGGTCACAACTTCTCCGGACGGCCTGAAGTGGACCTTCAAGCTCAGGGCACACACGTGGTCGGACGGCAAGCCAGTGCTGGCAAGCGACTTCGTGTTTGCGTTCCGCCGCATCCTCGATCCGGCGACAGCGGCCGAGTATCGCGAGCTGCTTTATCCCGTGAAGAACGCCGAGGCCGTCAGCTTCGGCAAGAAGAAGCCGACGGAGCTTGGCATTTCAGCACCCGATGCGCGCACGCTGGTCATCGAGCTGGATGCGCCGGCCCCCTACCTGCCGCAACTGCTGACCCATTACACGACGTTTCCCCTGCCGCAGCATGTCGTCGAGAAGTTCGGCAATGAGTGGGTGAAGCCGGGCAAGATGGTGTCGAATGGCGCCTACATGCTGCAGTCGTGGCGTCCGCAGGACCACATCACGCTGGCCAGGAACCCGAAGTTCTATGACGCCGCGAAGGTAAAGATCGACAAGGTGACGTTCTATCCGATCGAGGACGACCTTGCGGCGCTCAAGCGCTATCGCGCGGGCGAGATCGACATGAATGCGCGCTGGCCGCTGACCGAGCACAAGTGGCTGCAGGCCAACATCCCGACCGAAGCGCGTCGGTTCACCTATCTGGCCGTCAGCTACTGGACGTTCAACACGACGCGCAAGCCGTTCAACGACTATCGCG
>JBILGJ010000390.1:0-2853 GCA_044351125.1 Micropepsaceae bacterium | reverse complement strand
CACAAAGTCGGCGATCGTGCAGAGGTGGATGTTGGGTGTCTCATACCAGTCATGGCTGAGAATTCCCGTCTTCGGCATGCGGCCCGAAAAGAAGATCCGCGTACGAACCTTCCAGAACCCGAAATTCGGGAACGATACGATCACGCTGCGTCCGATGCGCAGCAATTCATCGAGAACTTCCTTTGGGCGGCGCGTCGCCTGGATCGTCTGGCTCAGGATCACAACGTCGAAGCTGCCAGGGGGGTAGTCCCCGAGGTCGGTATCGGCGTCACCTTGCACGACAGGCAGTCCCTGCGCCACGCACGCGTTCACGCCCGATTGGCTGAGTTCGATCCCCCGCGCGTCAGCTCCCTTGGCCTGCTTGAGATAGCCGATCAGCTCGCCATGGCCGCAACCCACGTCCAGCACCCGCGATCCGGGCGGAACCATGTCCGCGATGCGCAGCAGTTCCTGGCGCAGCTTGCCCGGCATCATCTCAGACCCCGCGCCTGTGCCACGGAATCGATGAAACCACGCAGTGTCTGGAACATCTCTGGCACGTCGAGCAGGAACGCATCATGGCCGCGATCCGTTTCAAATTCGACGAAGCTCACATTTGCCCCGGCGGCGTTCAGCGCATGCACGATCTTCTTGGACTCGGACGTCGGAAACAGCCAGTCCGACGTGAACGACACGATGCAGAACCGCGTCGACGTTCCCTTGAACGCATTGGCCAGCGCGCCCCCGTGGTCGGCTGCAAGGTCGAAATAGTCCATGGCCCGCGTAATGTAGAGATAGGAGTTTGCATCGAAGCGCTCGACAAAGCTGGCCCCCTGATGGCGCAGATAGCTTTCAACCTGGAAGTCGGCATCGAACCGGTAGGACAGGGCGTTGCGGTCCTGCAGGTTGCGACCGAACTTTCGGTGCAGGGCCGCCTCCGAAAGATACGTGATGTGTGCCGCCATCCGCGCAACCGCCAGCCCCTTGCGTGGATTTGTGCCCAGCGCCTGGTAATTGCCCTCGTTCCACTCCGGATCGGCCAGGATGGCTTGGCGGCCAACCTCGTGAAAGGCGATGTTCTGTGCCGAATGGCGCGCGGCGGTCGCGATGGCTAGAACGGAATGGACGCGCTCGGGATAGCTTGCAGCCCATTGCAGCGCCTGCATGCCGCCCATCGACCCGCCGGCAACGCAGGCCAGCGTCGGAATGCCAAGATGGTCAAGCAGCATGGCCTGCGCACGCACCATGTCCCTGATCGTGATGACAGGAAACTGGAGACCATGGGGCGCACCCGTCGCCGGATCGATCTCGTGCGGGCCGCTCGATCCCATGCAGCCGCCGATCACGTTCGAGCAGATGACATGGAAACGGTTGGTGTCGATCGGCAACCCGGGCCCAACCATGGTCGACCACCAGCCTGGCTTGCCTGTGATCGGGTGTGTGCCGGTCGCGTATTGGTCACCTGTCAGCGCATGACAGAGCAGGACCGCGTTCGACTTTTCGGCGTTCAGGCGGCCGAACGTCTTCCACGCAAGCGACAGTGGAGAGATGCGTCCGCCAGAGTCCAGTGACAGGTACTGCGTTGGCGGAAAGGTAAAAGCCTCGCCTGCAGCTTCGCCTGCGACATTTGATGCGGCAGACAGGGGTTGGAATGCGGATGACATTTGCGCGCAAATCGACGTCAGTTGCTTCAGGGATTGAAGGGAGCCCTGCGCCCAAGTCAACGTTTTCTTTGCACAGATCGCGTTGGATACCCTAATAAGTTGCCCATGAAGCCCGTACCCGGAATCCTGAACATCGCGCCTTATGTCGGCGGTCGCTCTGAGGCGCCCGGCCGCGGCCCCGTCTACAAGCTCTCCTCCAACGAGACACCGCTTGGTCCCGCCAGGCACACGATCGAGGCTTTCACAGCCGCAGCCATCGGCCTCAACCTCTATCCCGACGGAAGCGCCCGCGCCCTGCGCCAGGCCATCGCCGAAACCCACGGTCTCCATGCCGACCGCATCATCTGCGGGAATGGGTCCGACGAGATCCTTCATCTGCTGCCCCAGATCTATGCGCAACCGGGTGACGAGATCCTGTTCAGCGCCCACGGATTCCTCGTTTATCCGATTGCGACCCTCGCCGCCGGCGCAACGCCCGTTGTCGTGCCTGAACCCGACTTGCGAACCGATGTGGACGGCTTCCTCAGGCACGTGACGGATCGTACCCGCATCGTGTTTGTTGCCAATCCGAACAACCCGACCGGCAGTTTCAACACGGCCAGCGAACTGCGTCGCCTGCGCGCGGGACTGCCCGAGGAATGCCTGCTTGTGATCGACGCGGCCTACGCCGAATATGTCGACGCCGACGGCTACGAGGATGGCGCCGCACTCGTGGCCTCGACGGCGAACACGGTCATGACGCGCACCTTCTCCAAGATCTACGGCCTCGCGGCCTTGCGCGTGGGTTGGGCCTATGCGCCCGAGAGCGTGGTCGATGCCTATAACCGCGTGCGCGGTCCCTTCAACGTTTCGGCACCTGCACAGGCCGCAGCCATCGCCGCCGTCAGGGACCAGGCGCATGTTGCAGCAGGCAAGGCGCACAACACGCGCTGGCGCAACTGGCTGTCAGCCGAAATTCAGGCCTTGGGCCTCAAGGTCTATCCCAGCGTGGCAAATTTCGTCCTCGTTGGTTTCGACCGCGCCGGTCCGCGAACCGCCGCCGCCGCGGATGAGTTCCTGGCAAGCCGCGGCGTCATCGTGCGCGCCGTATCGTCCTATGGACTTCCCGACTGCCTGCGCATCTCGGTCGGCTCCGAGGAAGGCAACCGTGCAGCGATCGCAGCCCTTGCGGAGTTCCTGGCATGACCACGCGCACCGGCCCCATGTTCAC
>JBILGJ010000071.1:0-9776 GCA_044351125.1 Micropepsaceae bacterium | reverse complement strand
ACCGGGTCAACCTGACACCGGTTGCCATACGCGAGGGGGCGGCCCTTGCCGAAACCCTGTTCAACAACAGTCCAACGACTGTCGACCATGCCGACATTCCGACGGCGGTCTTTGGAACACCGGAAATCGGTGTCGTGGGCTTGCCGGAGGATGCTGCGCGGGCGCTGGGCTATAGCGTTGATATCTACAAGACCGCCTTCCGGCCCATGCGCGCGACCATGTCGGGGCGTGACACGCAGGTCTTCATGAAGCTTGTCGTCGATGCGGGCAGCCAGCGCGTGCTCGGCTGTCACATCCTGGGCGAGGCGGCGGCGGAAATGATCCAGTGCGTGGCGATTGCCGTGAAGATGCGGGCGACAAAGCGAGACTTCGACGCGACCGTTGCACTGCATCCCTCGGCGGCGGAGGAACTCGTACTCTTGAAGGCGAAGTCCTAGGTCGCCGCCGGGCGCCAGCCCATGATTGCAAGCGCGTTGCCATCCGGATCGCGGAAGAAGCGGATGGCGTGCTCCTTGCCTTCGGCCCTCTGCACAATGTCGGCGGGTCGGTCGAACTTCAGGCCGCGGGCCTCGAGTGCGGCTTCTGTCTCGTGCCAGTCGCCGGCGTCGAAATAGACATAGGTGTTGTTCTGCAGCGGTGCGCTGAGCCTTGCTTCACCCAGCATCAGGCGAATGCCGCCTGCGTCGAGGAAGGCCATGCCCGGGGCTTCAAAGAGAAGCTTGAGGCCCAGCGTGTCCTTGTAGAAGGTAATTGCAGCGGCGAGGTTCTGGGTCGTGAGGGCGATCTGGGCGACCTTCGAGAGCGCGAGCATGTGTTGCGTGTCCTTATCCGATGCCCATGGGTAGCCGTGCCTTGCGACGGCGTAAAGGCGCCCGTGCAGGCCATTGACGCAAAATGGGCCTGCCTTGCGGCAGGCCCATCGATACAAGCGGCCTCAGGTCCAGTCCTACTGACCGCGAGGGATCTGCAGGAAGGGCACCGCGGAGCCGGGCACGAAGGTGGAGGGAAGCTTGCCGTCCCACTTCTCGGTTGCCGCGAGGGCGACCAGGCTCGGGTTCTCGCGCAGTGCGTTGGCCTTGGCCTGAATGGCTGAGGCCTCGGCCTCGCCCTTCAACCTGATGGCATCCGCTTCGGCCTTGGCGGCTGCGATGCGTGCCTGGGCGTCGGCCTGGGCCTGAACGACGACTTTCTCCGCATCGACCTTTTTTTGCGCCAGTTCCTGCATGGCTTTTCTGACCGAAGCTTCGGCCTGGGCCGTGGCTTCGATTGCCTGTTCATAGGCGTCAGAGAATTCGATGTTCTCGATCTGAACGCCTTCGATGATGATGCCATTGGGCATGTTCTGGCGAATGTTGTTTTCAACCTCGATGCCCAGCTTGTCACGCGCGTTCACGATCTCGCGTGCATCGTACTTACCGAAGATTTCCTTGAAGCGCTTCTGGATGACGGGGCTGATGATGCTGTCGACGAAGTTCTCGCCGTAGCGCGAATAGACCTCGATCGCCTTCGCGCCGTCGACGCGGTAGTTCACCGAGACGAGGTTGTCTGCGGCCTGGATGTCGCGCGAGTAGGCGTTGACCTGGCTGTAGCTCTGCTTCTTGGTACGGGTCGAGAAGACGACGACGCGATCGGTGAACGGCATGATGATATGGAAGCCGGGCTGCAGCGTGCCGACGGCCTGGCCGAAGCGCAACTGGACGCCGACATTGCCCTGGTCAATCGTCGTAAAGCCGGACCAGACGATGAAAAGCGCCAAGGCGCTGAGGAGGATGATGGGCGCCTTTACGAGGCCGCCGAGATATGGCGACAGGGATGGACCGCCCTTGCCCGAGTTGCCGCCCGTGCGGGGTGTGAAGATGTTCGACATCGCTTGCGTTACTCCTCCAACCCGTCTGACCACAGGGGTCAGCCCTTCAGACGGTGCTGGTTAAGATGGGGGTGGAATTCCTGCATTCAATTATCGGCAAAAAGCTTTGCAGGGTTGATAATAGTTGCAAATGAAACTATATTGATTGCTCACGCATGGTTAAGGGATCATCGGAATGGCTGATTTGTTCGAAAACCCAATGGGTACCGACGGGTTCGAGTTCATCGAATACACGGCACCGGATACGGCCGTCCTCGGTCACTTTTTCGGGACGATGGGATTTCGCGCCGTTGCTCGGCACCGGTCGAAGAATGTCACGCTCTACCGTCAGAATGATGTCAACTTCGTCGTCAATGCGGAGCCTGACAGCCATGGTGCGCGGTTTGCCCGCGCGCATGGACCATCGGCTTGTGCCATGGCGTTCCGTGTCCGGGATGCCGGCAAGGCCTACGCGCGTGCGATCGAGAATGGCGCCAAGCCCTTCCAGGGGAAGGTTGGGCCGATGGAGCTCAACATTCCAGCCATCGAAGGTATCGGTGGGAGCCTGATCTATTTCGTCGACAGGTATGGACCTGGCACGGTGTCCATCTATGACATCGACTTCGTGCCGACGGATGCGACCCGCGGCTATCGCCATGAGGGTGCTGGTCTCGTCGACATCGACCATGTGACGCACAATGTCTATCGCGGCAACATGGACCTGTGGGCCGGGTTCTATGAGCGGCTCTTCAATTTCCGCGAGATCAGGTATTTCGACATCGAAGGCAAGCTCACGGGCCTGAAGAGCCGCGCCATGACGAGCCCTTGCGGAAAGATCCGCATTCCGATCAATGAAAGTGCCGACGACAAGTCGCAGATCGCCGAGTATCTCGATGAGTACAAGGGCGAAGGCATCCAGCATATTGCGCTGTCGTCCGACGACATCCATGCTTCGGTCGAGAGCCTGCGCCGGTCGGGCGTCGCATTCCAGTCGACGATCGAGACCTATTTCGAAGGCATTGATCGCCGGGTGCCCGGGCATGGAGAGGATGTGGAGCGGCTCAAGCGCAACCAGATCCTGATCGATGGCGGGCCCGACATGGGGTTGCTGCTGCAGATCTTCACGCAAAATGCGATCGGACCGATCTTCTTCGAGATCATCCAGCGCAAGGGGAACCAGGGCTTCGGTGAGGGCAATTTCAAGGCGCTTTTCGAGTCGATCGAGCTTGACCAGATCCGCCGCGGGGTGCTCCGCGCATGAGCAAGAACTGGATCAGTTTCCCGCGCGTCGAGGGCCGCGCCTCGCGGCAGGCGCATGCGGACCTTCCTGACGGAACTTATGAGCGAGAGATCGGGCGCGAGGGGTTCTTCGGGCCGGCCACGCACATGTACCATGCCCATATGCCGACGGCCTGGACGTCATTTGAAGGTCCTCTCAGGCCACATGCCTATGACACGAACCGGCTTGGCGAGGGCGCCGCGTCCCCCTTCTCGATGGAGCCGCTGCTTGCCAATGCCAACACGCGGCTGAAGGTCTGGCACCTCGAGCGGCCCATGACCGAGCTCGTGCGCAACATCGATGGCGACGAGTTGCTGTTCATCCATGCCGGCGATGGCGCGCTCTATTGCGATTTTGGCCACATGACATTCCGCGACGGTGATTACATCGTCCTGCCGCGGGGCACGATGTGGCGCATCGAGCCGTTCTCCCGCTGCTCGATCCTCATGATCGAGGCCACCGACAGCGCCTATCGGCTTCCGGATCGCGGCATGCTGGGCGAGCATGCGCAGTTCGACCCGGCGATCCTCGACATCCCCCATATCGACGACGCCTTCCTGAAGCAGCAGGGCGAGCGGGCGTGCAAGGTCCTTGTCAAGCGGCGCGGGCAGGTATCGACGATCATGTATCCCTTCAATCCGCTTGATGCGCAGGGCTGGAAGGGCAACTGTGTCCCCGTAAAGCTGAACTGGCGTGACATCCGGCCCATCGTGAGCCACAGGTATCACCTGCCTCCTTCGGTGCACACGACTTTCCTTGCGGACAAGTTCGTCGTCTGCACGTTTGTGCCGCGACCGATCGAGACCGATCCCGGCGCCCTGAAGGTGCCCTTCTTCCACAGCAACGACGATTTTGACGAGGTGATCTTCTATCACGCGGGCAATTTCTTCAGCCGCGACAACATCAAGCCTGGAATGATCACATTCCATCCGGCCGGCTTTCCCCATGGTCCCCATCCCAAGGCCTTTGCAGCGGGTGCCCGGTCCGAGCGCAAGGAGACTGACGAAGTGGCGGTCATGGTCGATACCCGCCTTCCGCTTGATGCAACACGGCTTGCGGAAAGCATCGAGGATGTTTCCTATGCCGACAGCTGGCGGGGGGCGAAATGAAGCTTGCATCGCTGAAGCAGGGTCGCGACGGCCGCCTTGTCGTGGTGTCGCGTGACCTCAAGCATGCCATCGCTGCCGACGGCATTGCGCCGACACTGCAGAATGCACTCGACAACTGGGAGCGTGTCGCACCGCAGCTGCAGGACCTTTACGGTGCGCTGAATGCCGGAGCGCCCATCGGTCGGTTCTCCTTCCGCGCGCAGGACTGTGCGTCGCCGCTGCCGCGCGCCTATCAGTGGGCGGACGGATCGGCGTATGTCACGCATGTCGAGCTTGTACGCAAGGCGCGCGGGGCCGAGATGCCAGCCTCGTTCTGGACGGATCCGCTGATGTACCAGGGTGGATCCGACAGCTTCATCGGGCCGGAGGAAGACATCCTTGCAGCTGACGAGGCCTGGGGCATCGACATGGAGGGCGAGGTTGCCGTGATCACCGGTGACGTGCCCATGGGTGTTTCGGCGGCGGATGCCGGTCGTCACATCCGGCTGCTGATGCTTGTCAACGATGTCAGCCTGCGAAACCTCATTCCGAAGGAGCTGGAGAAGGGTTTTGGCTTCTTCCAGTCCAAGCCGGCTTCTGCGTTCTCGCCTGTCGCGGTCACGCCAGATGAGCTTGGAACGCACTGGCGCGACGGGCGGGTGCACTTGCCCCTTCTGGTTGACCTGAATGGGCAGCGCTTCGGGAACCCGAATGCGGGCGTCGACATGACTTTTTCGTTCCCGCAGCTCATTTCGCATGCTGCGCGTACGCGCGAGCTCGAGGCAGGGTCGATCATCGGATCCGGCACGGTGTCGAATGCCGACCGGTCGTGTGGATCGGCCTGCATTGCCGAGCGGCGCATGCTCGAGACGCTTGATGGGGGCAAGCCCGTGACGCCATTCCTGCGTTTCGGAGACAGTGTCCGGATTGACATGCATTTTCCCGATGGCAGTTCGGTGTTTGGTGCGATCAGCCAGCGCGTCCAGCGCCAAGGGGGTTAACATGAAGCTCTATGACTATGCTTCCTCTTCTGCCGCCTATCGCGTTCGCATCGCGCTCAACCTCAAGGGAATTGCCTATGAGCGGGTCAATATCGACCTCCTGAAGGATGGCGGACAGCAGCACTCGGACATGTACAAGTCCGTCAACCCGCAGGAACTGATACCCGCGCTCGAGACCGAGGCGGGCGTGCTGGCGCAGTCGCTTGCGATCATCGAGTATCTCGACGAGACGCATGTCGAGCCGCGGTTGCTGCCGACCCATCCCGTGCTGCGCGCCCGGGTCAGGCAGTTTTCATATGTCATCGCGTGTGACATCCATCCCATCAACAATCTCGGGCCGCGCCAATTCCTGGGGAAGATGGGGCACAGCGATGCCGAGATTGCTTCGACCTGGTACCCGCACTGGATCCGCAAGGGCTTCCGGGCGCTTGAAGGGATGGTCAGCGGGTCGGCTGCAGAGGGACGTTACTGCTTTGGTGACACCCCTACATTGGCTGACATCTGCCTCGTTCCGCAAATGGCGAATGCCTATCGGTTCAAGGTGCCTCTTGACGACTTTCCAAATCTCGCTCGCATTGACCTTGCCTGTCGCGCGCATCCGGCATTTGCGGCGGCCGCGCCCGAGCGCCAGTAGGGTGCTGATGTGAAGGTTGATGGATCAGGGTTTGAAGGGAATAAACCGGCAGCTGGCCTGTCGCTGGAGCTTGAAACGTTCCTGCCATACCGCCTTTCGGTTCTTTCCAACCGTGTCAGCAGTCGCATTGCGCGGAGCTATGAAAAGCGGTTCGGGCTGACGATACCCGAGTGGCGGGTAATGGCCGTGCTTGGGCGGTTCCCGGGCCTGACGGCTGCAGAGGTCACCGAGCGAACGGCGATGGACAAGGTTCAGGTCAGCCGTGCCGTTGCGCGGCTCATGGCGGCCGGCCGCATCGATCAGAAGGCTGTCGATGGTGATCGCCGAGCGCGGCATCTCTTCCTGTCGGCTGCGGGCAAGCTTGACCACGGAGAGATCGTGCCGCTTGCGCGCGAGATGGAGCGACAGCTGGTTGCGACGCTCACGCCGGCCGAGCGGGTCCAGCTTGACGGGATCCTCGAGAAGCTACTTGCGGCGTCGGCGTCGCTTTGATGGAGGCGGCAGCATCGTCTCAAGCGCGTAGGTCTCGTCGCGGAGGAACGACATCATTTCCTTGCGGTCACTGAACGCCTTCAATGTCTCGTAGGGGATGCGCCTGCCAATACGGATGGCGAGCGTGTCTCCAATCCGGTCGTGGACTTCCTTGAACAGAAGCGACAGCCGCAAGGTCATGCTGACGTGGCTCGCCACCTGGAACAGCATCGAGTTCTGGCCCCCAAAGAACACAGGGACAACCGGGGCCTTGCCCTGAAGTATCATGCGGCCGGTGAAAGTCTTCCACTCCGGATCCCTGGCTGCCCGCGAAAGAATGGACGGCGTGGTCGAAACCGTACCGCCGGGGAAGACAATCAGAACACCACCGTTTTCCAGCAACGCCTTTGCTTCGGCGCGCGAGCGAATGTTTGTCTCGAGCGCTGCCTTTGTCTCTTCAAAGTCGATGGGCAGCAGAAAGGGCTTTATCTCCTCGGCGCGGTTCAGCAGAGCGTTGGTCAGGACCTTGAAGTCCTGCCGCACCAGTGACACCAACCAGCAGATCATAAGTCCATCGAGCACGCCGAAGGGATGGTTGGCCACGATGACAAGCGGGCCCGTTGCGGGGATCTCCGGCAGGCTGTCTTCATTGAGGTCTATGTCGAGGCGGAGCTTGCGCTTGGCGGCGACCCAGAAGCTCTCACCCGGAACCGGGCTGTTCTGGTGTTCGAGATACATGCGCTTCAGTTCGGGCTGCCCTGACATGCGCTCTATCATCTGTATGACCAGGCGCTTGAAGCGCGGGTCTTCCGGCGAGGCATAGGAGAATTCGTCAACGATGGGCTTGGCTCTTGTGGTCATCGTGGGGCGGTCTCGCGAATATCACTCCGTCAGGGGGTATCTTGCCCAAAGGGCCTTCTCTTGGCGATAGGCGCCGATCACAGCGGAAAGGGGTTCCGGGCGGAAGCCGCGCCGTGCATTCGACGAGCCAATCTGCCACAGGAGGCGATATTGTTCCATGAGAGCGCCATAGGCCTGGCGCAGTGTGGTGTTTCGGTCCCAGACATGTGTGGCCTCGGCCCCGGCACCGTTGACTTCGACGATGGTGAAGCCTTGCCCTTGCTGCAGGTCGGCGATGTCCGTGAACCGGATGTCGAAGCGTCCGAAGTAAAACTCGTCCATATCGGCTGCAATGCGATCGAATGCCCTTGCCATGGCCGGTGTGATGAACCTGTTTCCGTCACGGAAGATCGTCCCCCGGCTGTGGCTGCCCGCATAGGCAATACGTACAGGTTGCCCCTTGGGAACAACCCAGTCCAGGCGTTGGGCATGACGGGGCAGGTAGATATGGGCCAGCCTGCCTGCGCGCCGGTCGCGGCGAATGAGTTGCCCCAGTGTCGCGACACCATCGCCTTCCACGTAGGGAAAGTATTTCAGGGTCAGCGAAATGATGCGGCCCGTGGGCTCACCCGGAGGGCGCACATAGAATACGCCCGCCTCGGCTTCGTGGTCGACCAGTTGCTGCAGAATGAAGTGCTCGCCGGAGGGGTAGGCGGAAATGTAGTCCTCGAGTTCGGCTTGCGTTCGGATGCGCCTTACGCCCACCCCGCGGCAGCCCTTGTCGGGCTTTGCGATGCAGGGGAGCATCAGGCCGGCAGCCTCGGCCTGCTTCATCGTGTCTGCCGCCGAGAGGCTGGTCGTGCGGTGTATGCGCGTCCATGGAGCTATGAAGGTGCTGGCTTGCGGGCCTGCCGTCTCGAAGACCCGGGCCTTGGACTCGCCGATCCAGCCGCCGAACGGGATCTTCGGGTTGGCGATGGTGGGAAGCGTCATGCCACCGAAGCGTAACGACAGCCAGGCCCAGTAGAGGCACATTGGCGCATAGAAGATGTGCTGCGGCC
Source organism: Micropepsaceae bacterium (assembly GCA_044351125.1). Taxonomy (GTDB): domain Bacteria; phylum Pseudomonadota; class Alphaproteobacteria; order Micropepsales; family Micropepsaceae; genus SZUA-430. Next base: position 1,556 of record JBILGJ010000071.1, on the reverse strand, counting down.
AGAATTCAAAAAACGACACCGGGGGACCTGAAGGGTCAAAGGGCGGCATGCCGCGGTGAGGTTGCCGCATCTCGCCGACGAGCGGGTCGCTCACTTGTCCCTTGTCCTGCGCGACATCAGGGCGCGTGCAAGGCGTGGGCCCGTCAGAACCAGCACGATCAGCGCCGCTGCTGCCGCCCAGCGCCAGGGACCCAACGCTTCGGCTATGGCAATGCCGAAACTGTACACCAGAGTGAAAATGACAGCCGTCCACGCAATGCCCGCCACCAGCATCACGGCGAAAAAGGTGCCAAAGGGCATGCTCAGGAAGCCGCTCGCAGTGAATGTCGGCAGTCGCATCCCTGGCAGGCATCGCGCTGCTATGAGGGCTGTCACGTATCTCTGCTGCAGCCAGTCCTGTCCCCGGGAGAGGCGGCCCTCACCGATGCGTCTCAGCGTCCATGGGTGCTTGCGCGCCACTGCACCCAGGGCATAGAGGGACAGATCGCCCAGGAAAATTCCAACAAAGAGGCTGCAAGCGGCTGCGACAGGGGAGATCGTGCCGGCTGCTGCGAGCATGGCTGCACCCGCTGTTGCCAGGTCTTCCATCACAAAGGTCATAACGATGATGGCAAGTATGATCGCTGCTGTCGACGAGCCGAGGGCAAGCAGAAGCGTGTCCGGAGAGTCGGCCATTCGAGGATGCACCCAGCCCATCAGTCTTGCGACCGTTATCGGCTGAGTGCAGTGCAAAATGCAAGGATTGGCGATGCCGCGTCCTTGCTGTCACTACTGAAACAGTGCGTCGATGTCGTCCTGCGACGCGGGGCTTCCCGGGGGCGGGGGCTCGGGCGCGTTGGCGTCCCCATTGAGGAGGCGGTCGATATCATCCTGACCTACGCCCTCGCCCTCGCGTGCCGGCCCATTCAGCAGGTGACCGTCAGGTTTGTCCGGCCCTGTGGGGATCTGGTTCCTGGCGGCGTCCTCGTGCGTGATACCCCAGATCTCGATCATCGAGTTCACGCGTATTTCGAGATAGCGCAAGGTGTTAACGACTTTCGACATGCGCTGTCCCGTCAGATCCTGGAACGAGCAGGCTGTCATGAGATTTGTCCCATGCATATCCAGCTCGTCGCAGAGCGGGTCGTTCACGCCCCTGGACTTGAGCTCGGCGACGATGTTGAGGATGCGTTCGGCAGATGTAAGAATTTCAGACGTCGCGCGCTCGGTCGACTGTACCACAAAATCAAGCTCTTCGGTGGCCCTGACGATCCGGTTGTTGCCCGGGCCATCAGGCCGGATCGAGGCAATCTCGCGGCGTGTCTGTGCGATTGAGGCTGCCATCGTCTCGAGTTCGCGGCGCAGGACATCGACGGCAGGAGTCGTGACTGTCTCGGTCAGCGTGCTCTTAAGATCGCCGAGGGCCGTGAGGATGCGGTCCGTATCACTCGCGCGTACGCGTTTGGCGAACTCGTCAAGGAACGCCCGGCCTCGCGAAGTCTCGCGCACGGCCTGCTCCAAGGCCTCGAAATGAAAATTGCCCTGCTCAAGGGGGAGTGGCCGCATGGTCTTTGATC
>JBILGJ010000070.1:0-9783 GCA_044351125.1 Micropepsaceae bacterium | reverse complement strand
CTGCCGACCACCACACGCTGTTCCTGATGGGGACAGGCACGCCGAAGTTCAATCACGCGGCCTATGAGGTCACCGACTTCGACGACCTGATGAGCGGCCACGACCTGCTGCAGGAGAAGCAGTACACGCATTCCTGGGGCGTCGGGCGCCATGTGCTGGGAAGCCAGATCTTCGACTACTGGCGCGATCCATGGGGGCATACGCTCGAGCACTGGACTGACGGTGACCTTATGACGGCGAGCTGGGGCTCGCGCGAGGCAACAATCCAGGACGTCATGGAAGTGCAGTGGGGCATGAAGATGCCTCCTGACATGGCTGGTTGATCCAAAATTCCCATCGGAGATGTGCAATGAAACTTGTGACGTTTACTGAATCAGGCTCGACCCGCGTTGGTGTCGTCGTGGACGGGGGGATCGTGGATCTCTCGAAGGCGGATCCGGGCCTGCCGCACGACATGATCGGGCTGATCAGCGGCTGGATGCAGATGCGCGGCGCCGTCGAGCGCGCAGCATCACGCAAGGCTGACTTCGACCTGAAGGCGGTGCGGCTGGAGGCGCCCGTGCAGCGACCGTCCAAGGCGATGGCCATCGGCCTGAATTATGCCGACCATATCGCCGAGAGCAACCAGAAGACGCCGGAGGAGCAGGTCTGGTTTGCCAAGCAGGTCAACTCGATCCATGCTCCTTTTGCCGATGTACAGATGCCGAAGGCCTCGCAGCTTGTCGACTATGAAGCCGAACTTGTCGTCGTGATCGGAACGCGCTGCAAGCATGTGCCCAAGGAAAGGGCTCATGAGGTCGTCTTTGGCTACACCGTGGGCAATGACGTGACCGCCCGGGACTGGCAGTTCAAGACGCCGCAATGGATCCTGGGCAAGAGCTTCGACACGCATGGGCCCATCGGTCCGTGGATCGTGACCGGCGATGAGCTGGGCGACCCGCACACGCTCGGGATCCGCGCGTTTGTCAATGGTGAGAAGCGCCAGGATTCAAACACAAAGCACCTGGTGTTCAATGTCTATGAGCAGATCGCGCATCTCAGCAAGGTGATGACGCTCGAGCCGGGTGACGTGATCTTCACCGGGACGCCGGGTGGCGTTGGTGCGGCGATGAAGCCGCCGCAGTTCCTGAAAGCTGGCGATGTCATGCGGATTGAGATCGATCGCATTGGGGCCATTGAGGCCACGCTGCGGCCTGAGAACGATGCGTGATGCTTGTGCGACTACAACCGTTCTATATTCGCTGAGTTAACGACATGATCGAGACGGATGTCCTGATTGCGGGTCTTGGGCCCGTCGGCGCTACACTTGCCAATCTCCTGGGGCAGCAGGGCCTGCGGGTACTGGCTGTCGAGCGTGACACCTCGGTCTACCCCTTGCCACGCGCGGCCCATTTTGATGCCGAGATCATGCGCGTCTGGCAGGGTCTGGGAATTCTGCAGGAGGTCATGGCTGTCTCCCGTGTTGCGCCGGCTTATGAGTTCCGGACGGCAAAGGGTGAGATCCTTCTGCGATTTGACCTTGGTGCTGTGACGCTTGCGCCCGGGTTCGCCCCGAGCTGGATGTTCAACCAGCCAGACCTCGAGCGCGCGTTGCGGGCGAAGCTCTCGGACTATCCGCGGGTGGAAGTGAGACTGGGCGTGCGGCTCGAGGGTTTCGATGCGGGTCCGGGGGGTGTTACGGCTTCGATTGTCGATGCGTCAGGGCAGGTGCGGTCCGTACGCGCGAAGTATCTTGTCGCCTGTGACGGTGCATCGAGCCCGGTCCGCAAGGCGCTCAAGATCGAGCATTTCGACTATGGGTTCGACGAGCCGTGGCTTGTGATCGACACGCAGGTAAAGCGTCCCGAGCGTGTGCCTGACCTGAACCTGCAGATCTGTGATCCTGTGCGTCCGACGACGTGTGTCCTGATGGGGCCCGGGCGGCACCGCTGGGAGTTCATGATCCGGCCTGGAGAAGACCCGCAGGACTTCCTCGATGACAAGCGGATTGCATCCCTGCTTGCCTCGTGGGTCAGCGACGGCGATGTCGTGATCGACCGCAAGGCGGTTTACCGCTTCCATGGCCTGGTTGCGAAGGAATGGCGACGTGGGCCTGTGCTTCTGGCCGGGGATGCCGCCCACCAGACACCTCCCTTTGCGGGGCAGGGCATGTGCTCGGGGATCCGCGACGCCGTAAACATCGCCTGGAAACTTGGCCATGTCTTGCGCGGCGAGGCCAGGGAGAAGATCCTGGATACCTACCAGACGGAACGCGAGCCGCATGTGCGGGCTTTCACCGAATCCGCCATTGCGATGGGGCGCATCGTTTGTACCGCCGACCCTGAAATGGCTGCTCAGCGGGATGCTGTCATGCTTGCCCAGCGCGCGCAGGGACAGCAGCCCGTGCCGCCACCCGATCCGTCGCCGGGGCCGGGCGTCTTCCTTTCGTCCAGTGCGCGTGCTGGCAGCATCTTCCCCCAGGGCAGGGTGGACGGACGGCGGCTGGATGATGTCATGGGGCCCGGTGCGTGGCTCATTGCGCGTGGATCAAGCGATCTTGCGGGTGTGAAGAGCGCGCTGCTTGCGCGCGTGGAGGCACTTGACGGGGCGATGCTCAAGGCCTTTTCAGGCATGTTGTCTGCCTATCTCGACCAAGCGGGTTCGGATGCCGTGTTGGTCCGCCCGGATCGTTATGTGTTCGGGACAGGCAGCGCCGCTGCGGTTGCCAACGCCTATGGCTTGTCCATCGGTGATCGACATGTCGCCTGATGGAAGTCGCCCTGACATGGCGGACGTCATTCCGCCATCGTCCGGCCAGCACTTGCTTCGCCACTGCTCGGAGGAGATGAAACACCTGGCGATGGTCCTGGCTTCGCTGTTTGACAGAGTCCGGCGGGTCTGACGTGGTGACCGCCCTTGTCTTTCTTGCGGGCCTTCTTCTGGGTTGGTTCCTCTTCGAGAAGTCACGCCGGCGGACCCATCCTGTCGGGGGCGGATTGCATCCGGATGTCTCGGTGCCGCACGAGGCCGCGTTCGAGCTCTATGGCAATGCCTTCTCTCACTGTTCACGCAAGACCAGGCTCGTGATGGCCGAGCTCGGCATTCCTTTCGTTCACAAGCCAATCGACCTGATCGAGACGGGTAGCTATGAGACCCTGTCGCCGGCGTATCTTAAGGTCAATCCGTCAGGCCTGATACCGACGCTCGTCCACAATGGGCATCCGGTGTACGAGTCCGACGACATCATGGCCTATGCGGTGTCGCAAGCAGCTCCCGGCGCACCGTTGCTTGTTCCGGCTGATGCCGCTCTCCGCAAGTCCATGGATGACTGGATCGTGTTTGGAAACCTGTCCAGCAATGCGCCCACCGCCGACATGGAGAAGCGTATCGGAGCCTGTGTTCCGGCGCTGACGCTGCCTCTGTTCATCACAACCATCCGTTACATACCACTGCAGCGCATCCTGTTCGGTTTCCTGTTCCATCCCGACAAGGCGCGCCCCATGTTCTTTTCCCTCGCGCGGTTGCTCGGGCTCAAGCGCATGCTGTCGCTCCAGCCAATCCGCAAGATGGTGAGCAGCGGGCGACGCTTCATGGAGGCGCATCTTCGCAGGATCGATGATGCGCTCGGGCAATCCGGAGGTCCCTGGATCCTCGGGGCCAACTTCTCGCTGGCGGATATCACGCTGGCTTGCGTCCTGTTGCGCCTGGAGGAGACGGGGTTCCTTGCCTTCTATCTGGAGAGGGGCGGGCTTGAGCGGATCGATGCCTATTACCGGCGCCTGCAGGCCCGACCGAGCTGGAAGGCCGCGATCCTCGACGTCACCCACCCGATCATCACGCAGGGTGCGAGCGACTTGCGCGATGCGCGCATGCGCGATCCGGAGATTGCCCAAATGCTGGGCGGCTGAGACGGAGGCCTGGTCGCTCGTTGTGCGCTGCACAATGGGCGGCGGAATGTTGCCGCAGTCCTTGGCCGTTTGTACGAAACATGCGGCTTTGTCCGCGCGGGCCGCAATCTTCTGAGTGGCTACGCGACGTTGACCTTTGCCCGCGAATTGGCGTTGACGCTCATGGTGCGCGCGCCTATTCCCTCGCGCCAATTTGACGCGTGCACACAGCCGGGAGTTCCCATGAGCAAGACGGCGCCGGATCGCAAGAACCGCGTATCCCTTTCGCTTCGCATTCCTGAACCCAAACATCGGCCGGGGGACCAGCCCGACTTCTCTAACATCAATGTGCCGAAGGCTGGCGAGGTTCGCCGGCCTGACATCAATGCGACGGCCAAGGATGTCTCGGACCTGGCGTATACGCTGATCCGGGTGCTCGACAATGATCACAAGGCTGTCGGGCCATGGGATCCGAAGCTGGATGTCGAGACAATGAAGCGTGGCCTGAAGCACATGGTGACAACGCGGATCTTCGACGACCGCATGTACAAGGCGCAACGCCAGGGCAAGACATCGTTCTACATGAAATGTACGGGCGAGGAGGCGGTGGCGGTCGCGCAGGCGGCGGCGCTCGATCCGGATGACATGTGCTTTCCGTCGTACCGGCAGCAGGGCCTGCTGGTTTCGCGGGGCTATCCGCTCGTCGACATGATGAACCAGATCTATTCGAACGAGAAAGATCCGATCAAGGGGCGGCAACTGCCGATCATGTATTCGTCCAAGCAGTTCGGCTTCTTCTCGATCTCGGGTAACCTGGGGACACAGTTCAGCCAGGCGGTGGGCTGGGCGATGGCATCGGCCTACAAGGGCGATGACCGGATTGCTGCGACATGGATCGGCGAAGGGTCGACGGCGGAGGGCGATTTCCATCATGGCCTTACCTTCGCAACGGTCTACCAGGCGCCCGTCGTGCTGAACGTCGTCAACAACCAGTGGGCCATTTCGTCCTATCAGGGCATCGCGGGTGGCGAAGATTCGACTTTTGCCGCGCGTGGCATCGGGTATGGCATGCCGGGTCTCAGGGTGGACGGGAATGACTTCCTTGCTGTCTATGCGGTGACGAAATGGGCCGCGGACCGGGCGCGCTCGAATCTCGGGCCCACGCTGATCGAGCACTTCACCTATCGCGTCGAGGGACATTCGACCAGCGACGACCCGACCCGCTACCGGCCTGCCGGCGAGGCGAAGGCATGGCCGCTCGGAGACCCGATCGCACGACTCAAGAACCATCTCATCGCGCTGGGGAAATGGTCGGAGGCCGACCATGCCACGCTCGAGAAGGAGTGCGAGGAGCATGTGCGCAAGGTGCAGAAGGAGGCCGAGGAAAACGGCGTCCTGGGCAGCGGCAAGATCCCGAGCGTGAAGACAATGTTCGAGGATGTCTACAAGGACATGCCGTGGCACCTGCGCAAGCAGCGTCAGGAAATGGGAGTCTGACGCGCCATGCCGACCATGAACATGATCCAGGCACTGAATTCGGCGATGGATGTCATGCTGACGCGTGATCCCAATGTGCTGATCTTCGGCGAGGATGTCGGCTTTTTTGGTGGCGTGTTCCGCGCCACGGATGGCTTGCAGAAGAGGCACGGCTTGCAGCGCTGCTTCGACACACCGATCGGCGAGAGCGGCATCGTCGCCACGGCCATCGGGATGGGGGCCTATGGCTTGAGGCCCGTCGTGGAGATCCAGTTCGCGGACTATATCTATCCCGCCTATGACCAGATCGTCTCGGAGGCGGCCCGTTTGCGTTATCGGTCGGCGGCTGATTTCACGGCGCCGATCACGCTTCGCTCGCCCTATGGTGGCGGCATCTTCGGTGGGCAGACCCATAGCCAGAGCCCCGAAGCGCTGTTCACGCATGTCTGCGGCCTGAAGACCGTCATCCCGTCCAACCCATATGATGCGAAGGGTCTGCTGATTGCTGCCATCGAGGACGATGATCCGGTGATGTTCTTCGAGCCCAAGCGCATCTACAACGGTCCCTTCGATGGTCATCATGACAGGCCCGTGCAGGCGTGGAACAAGCATCCCTCGAGCGATGTGCCCGATGGCTATTACACTGTGCCACTGGGCAAGGCGCGGATCACGCGCCCGGGCGAGGCGGTAACGGTGATTGCCTATGGCACGATGGTGCACGTGTCGATGGCCGCTGCCGAAGAGCAGGGCATTGATGCCGAGGTCATTGACCTGCGAACCATCTGGCCCGTCGACATCGAGACCATCATCCAGTCGGTCGAGAAGACCGGGCGCTGCGTGATCGTCCATGAGGCGACGCGGACCAGCGGGTTTGGCGCAGAGCTTTCGGCGCTGGTGCAGGAGAACTGCTTCCATCACCTCGAGGCCCCCATCGAGCGCGTGGCCGGATGGGATACACCCTATCCGCATGCCTTCGAGTGGCAGTATTTTCCCGGACCGAAGCGCATCGGTGATGCCATGCGCCGCGCACTGGAGGATTGAGGGTCATGGGCAAGTATGTGTTCAAGCTGCCTGACGTCGGAGAAGGCACTGCGGAAGCCGAGATCGTTGCCTGGCACGTGAAGGTTGGCGACGTCGTCGAGGAAGACCAGCACCTGGTCGATGTCATGACCGACAAGGCGACGGTGGAGATGACCTCTCCCGTCAGTGGCCGCGTTATTTCCCTGCACGGTGAGCCCGGCGCAATGGCCATCGTCGGCGCGCCGATCGTCGAGTTCGAGGTCGAAGGGGCGGGCAACGCGGCGCAGGTGAAGGCGCCCGCTGCCACGGCAAAGACTGCACCGCCTGCTTCGGCGCCTGCAGCGAAACCCGAGGTGGCAAAGCCCGCGCCCGCCCAGCGTCCGGTCAAGCCGGTGGAAGAGTTGCCGGCTGCAGTTGCGCCGGTCCCGCGGGTTCCCGGGGACAAGCCGTTGGCGTCTCCGGCGGTGCGGCAGCGGGCGCTCGAGCTCGGGATCAAGCTGCAGTTCGTCGATGGGTCGGGCCCGGGCGGGCGCGTCACGCATGCGGATCTTGACGGCTTCCTTGCCCGTGGTGCGGCGCCGCGATCCGTCGGCGGCGGTCTCGTTCGCCGAAAGGGCGTTGACGAGATCAAGGTCATTGGCCTCCGGCGCAAGATTGCCGAGAAGATGCAGGATACCAAGCGGCGTATCCCGCATTTTGCCTATGTCGAGGAAGTCGACATGACCGAGATCGAGGCGCTGCGCGCGCACATGAATGGCGCGCGTCGCAAGGATCAACCCAAGCTGACGCTGCTTCCATTCCTCATGCGGGCGCTGGTTCGTGTGCTGCCTGATTTCCCGCAGATCAATGCGCGTTATGACGACGACGCGGGGGTCGTCAACAGGTTCCGTCCCGTCCATATCGGGATTGCGACGCAGACGGCGAACGGGCTCATGGTGCCGGTGGTCAAGCATGCCGAGGTGCTGGACCTGTGGCAGTCGGCCAACGAGGTCGCACGGGTGTCCACTGCTGCCCGTGAAAACAAGGCTTCGCGCGATGAGCTCTCCGGGTCGACGATCACGATTACAAGCCTTGGTCCCATAGGCGGGGTTGTTACGACGCCGGTCATCAACTACCCCGAGGTGGCCATCATCGGACCGAACGCCATCATCGAACGGCCCGTGGTGCGCAATGGTTCGATTGTGGTGCGCAAGATGATGAACCTGTCGTCGTCGTTTGACCACCGGGTCGTGGACGGTTTTGATGCGGCGCAATTCATCCAGCACGTGAAGTCGCTGCTTGAGCATCCTGCGCTCATGTTCATGGACGAGGGCGTTACGCGTGGCTGAAACGATCCAGACCAAGGTTCTTGTGATTGGTGGCGGGCCCGGCGGCTATGTGGCTGCCATCAGGGCGGGACAACTCGGGCTCGACACGACGCTGGTCGAGGGCGATCGCCTTGGTGGCACTTGCCTTATCCGCGGCTGCATCCCGTCGAAAGCCATCATTCATGCTGCCGGCGAGTTCGAGGCGATGCGCCATGCGGTGGAGAAATCCGTCCATGGCATCCGTCTGACGGCAGCGCCAAGCCTGGACTTCCGCGAGACCGTGAAGTGGAAGGAAGGCATCGTATCGAAGCTGAACACGGGTGTCGGCGGTCTGCTCAAGCGGGCCAAGGTGCGGGTGGTCAACGGGTTTGCCGTGTTCTCGGATGCGAAGACCTGCCGGGTTGGCGAGACCACGATCCGGGCAGAGCACGTGATCCTGGCCAATGGCTCGGTTCCATCGGAATTGCCATTCCTCAAATTTGGCGGGGATGTCATCTCGTCGACCGAGGCGCTGTCGCTTGATGTCTTGCCGGCGCGCCTTGCGGTGGTCGGGGCGGGCTATATCGGGCTTGAGCTTGGTATCGCGTTTGCGAAGCTGGGCTCGAAGGTGACGATCGTGGAAGCCGAGGCGCAGGTCCTGCCACTTTATGATGCCGAGCTGGTCGCACCGGTGAGGCGCTGGCTCGATCGCAATGGTGTAACCCTGCACTTGGGCGCAAAGGCCAAGGGAGCTGAGACCGGAAAGGGCGGGACGTCCCTTGCCATTGAAACGGCCGAAGGAAAGGCGCTTTCCATCCCTGCGGACAAGATTCTCGTCACCGTCGGACGCAAGCCCCATACGCAGGGTTGGGGGCTTGAGACCATGGCCGTGGACATGGATGGCCGCTTCATCAAGGTTGATGACCAATGCCGGACATCCATGCGCGATGTCTGGGCGATTGGTGACCTCGTTGGCGAACCCATGCTGGCGCACAAGGCCTCGGCGCAGGGCGAGATGGTTGCCGAGATCATCGCTGGCCACAAGCGGCGCTTCAACCCGGTCTCGATTGCAGCCGTCTGCTTCACCGAACCCGAGATCGTGAGCGTCGGACTTTCACCGGCTGATGCCGCCACGCAGGGCGTTGATGTGGTCGTGGGGCAGTTTCCGTTCTCTGCCAATGGTCGGGCACTGTCGATGGATGGCGCAGACAATGGCGGGTTCGTCCGGGTGGTCGCGCGCAAGAGCGATCACCGGGTTCTGGGAATCCAGGCAGTTGGCAAGCATGTGTCCGAACTTTCGGCGCAGTTTGCCCTGGCACTGGAGATGGGAGCGCTGCTTGAAGACATAGCGGGTACGATCCACGTGCACCCGACGCTGAGCGAGGCGTTCCACGAGAGTGCGCTGAAGGCGCTGGGTCACGCGATCCATATCTGAACTGGAACACGATGTGGGCAGCGTCACATCGTGGCCCCATTTCTGCCGTTATCTGCGGGCAGTTTCGTGCCAGTTCAGGGAGACATCTGCCATGCGCTTGCGGTCCCTTTTGGCTGTGTGCCTGCTTGCGGCCCTTGCGGCCGTTTCTGCTGCAGAGGCGCGTGGCGTTGACCGGCGCCTTATCAGCAACAAGGCCGATGGCATCGTCTATGCCCTGCCAAAGCAAAGCCCTTTCAAAGTTGAGAAGGCGTCTGTCGAGGGGCTCACCTTCAAGGGGCGCGCCGTGATCTCCGGCACCTATGTGTTCGGGCGGAATTCGCCGGCCGAGGAAGAGATGAACGGCAGCAAGGAGCCCGACCTCTATTTCGTTCCGGATGCGGCGTCGGCGGCCCTGCTGCCACGCTGGAACGAGGACGGGGTGATCGACGGTGTCTACATTTCGAACCGGGATGACTTCTTCAAGGCAGTCATCGAGCCCCAAATGGTGCAGAAGGTGAAGGCGGGCAAGGTTCGCTCACTGACGGGGCCGCTTACCATCGAGATCGAGGGTTACTTCGCCACCGTTCTCTGCGGGTTGCCGGCCTATGGGACCCGCTTTGTCCGGGTGGCGACGCCCCCGCAGGTCCTGGCTGCCAGCCGGCACGCCGAAACGGTGAGTTGCAAGGGCTAGTTCCCGCGGGATACTGCGGATTTTTTGACC
>JBILGJ010000389.1:0-2888 GCA_044351125.1 Micropepsaceae bacterium | reverse complement strand
ACCTATGTGAAGCCCTCGCGCCATCCCGCCTTCACGCGCTTCAATGTGTTCCTGCGCGACCGCTTCCAGTGCCAGTATTGCGGCCAGTCGCACACGGCAAACGAACTGACCTTCGACCATGTCATCCCGCGCTCGCGCGGCGGGCGCACGACTTGGGAGAACGTGGTCACTGCCTGTTCGCCCTGCAACCTCTTCAAGGGAGGCAAGCTGCCCCACCAGGCCGGCATGTTCCCCAACCAGCGCCCGCACAAGCCCACCGTCTCGCTGCTGCACACAAACGGTCGGTTGTTCCCGCCAAACTACCTGCACGATTCCTGGGCCGACTATCTCTACTGGGACAGCGAACTCGAACCCTGAGGCCCGTCTCAGCGCGCCGTGCGCCACATGCCCCACACGGGCGGTCCGTCACCGCGCGGACGAAACTCCGAAATCACCTCGAAGCCATGCCGCCGATAGAGCGGCACGTTCTTCGGGCTCGACGATTCAAGATAGGCGGGCAGGCGCTGCGCATCGATATGGCCAAGCGTTGCCGCCAGCAGCGAAGAACCCAGGCCCTGTCCGTGGAAACGCGGATCGACCCCCAGCGTCATCAGGTAGAAATGCGGCTGGTCCTTCGGATGATGCTGGTCGGCGACCTGCCGGAAGGCGCTCGCGCGCCCGAGGCCGCCAAGCCCCGTGAACCGGATCATGGTGCGCAGCAGCCGCAGTTCCTCGAGGATCGGGATCCTGAGGTCGGCCTGCGCGGGCGGCACCCAAAGCGCAACCGCGCTGTAATCATCCGCAATCCAGAGCTCGTTCCCGCCAAGCCCCAGAACCTCGACCAGGTGCCCGAACATCGCCCGCCGGCCCTCGTCGCGACGCTTGTCCTTCCGGCCCAGCCACGATGTCACCGGATCATCCTTGAACGCCGCCGCAAGCGTGTCGGCAGTGCGCGCCACGTCGGTGACGACCGCCCGTCGCGGGTTCGATGCCGCCTGCCGGCGCAGGAAGATCGCGTCGCTGTTGTCCATCCTCAGAACCGCTCCGAGAGCCTGATCGCAAGCCGGCACCCGGCCTTGATGGCACCCGACAAGAGGCCATAGCCGGGGGTTTCCTCCGCGCCATGCGAGAGCGCCGTGTCGCGGTGCGCGATCTCGTCAGCACGGAAAGACTCCAGTGTTTCCTTCAGCGCCTGCGACGGCGCCCCATCTGTCTCGAGTGCGGCGATCTGCTGTGCATAGTGCTCGTCGATCACTTCCTCGACGGCCGCCGTGCACGCCATCGCGGCCTTCTCGCCCATGAGCGCAGTGGCAGCACCCAGCGCAAAGCCTGCCATGTGCCAGAAGGGCGAAAGCACCGTGGGCCTCACGCCGTGTTCGACGATCAGGCGGTCGAAGGTCTTCAGGTGCGCCTTTTCCTGCTCCTCCATGTGCCGGATCGTATGGCCCGACGCCGTGTGTCCCAGCACGGCCAGCTGCCCCCGGTAGATCTGCACCGCGCCATGTTCACCCGCATGGTCCACGCGCAGCATCCGCGCAAGGTTCTTGGCGGCGGCGTCCGGACCCATGTGGCGGGGCGATGCCTTGGGAAGCGTGGTCATGCAGTTCAGCCCTTCAAGGCGCGAAGCAGGCCGAGGAGACCAAGCCCCGCGGCTGCCAGCGAAAACAGGAAATTGAAACCTGCCAGCGAAATCCCGAACAGCGACCACGGCACCACGTCGCACATCGGAACCACCGTATCGCGCAGCTTATCGAGGTCGAGCGTCGGCGAAACCACGCCGCCGCCGGTACAGGTGGCCGGCCCCTTCCACCACGCATATTCGACCCCCGCGTGGAACAGCCCCTCATAGGCCGCCCACAGCGCAAGCCCGATCGCGACAACGAAGAGTGCCGACAGGATCTGCCGTGTCCAGCCATTGAACAGCCCATAGCTCAGCGCCGAGCTGACGAAGATCAGCAGGTACCAGGGCACGCGCTGGTCAAGGCAAAGGGGGCAGGGCGCAAGCCCGCCCACGATCTGGAACGTCCAGGCACCGATGATGATGAAGTTCGAAAGCCCAAGCAGCGCCAGGCCATGAAAGGCGCGCAGGCCAACAAGGTTCTCGAGGGACTGGACAAGCGGGGACTGGCTCATGGGATGATTATATGACCCCGCCCAACCTCTCGACAAACCCCGCCACGGCCAAAAACCGTCCAAAAACCCGTGTTGACGAAAGGCCGCGGGTCCCTAATATGCGCGGCCTCCGCGCGAGGGGTTTGGTTACCCGAACCCGCCTGCCAGCCGCGCGACCTCGAATGGGCCCCTGTGGCGGAACTGGTAGACGCGGCAGACTCAAAATCTGTTGCCGGCAACGGCGTGCTGGTTCGATTCCGGCCAGGGGCACCAATTCCGGGAGCGCGGGCTTCCAGCCCGCTTTTCTGAAACGGCAAACGCATTCGCCCTCAGGCCCCGCAATGCTGTACCCTGTGATCATGCAAGATCAGTCCCCAGGCTGGAACCTCCACCACAGCTACGCCACGCTGCCCGACCACTTCTTCGCGCGCGTCAGCCCCACGCCCGTGCGCGGGCCCCGCCTCGTGATCCTGAACACGGACCTCGCGCGCGATCTGGGCCTCGGCCTCGAGGGCGCCCCCGAAGGCGACCTCGCCGCACTCTTCGCGGGCAACACGCTGCCACCGGGCGCATCGCCCATCGCGCAGGCCTATGCCGGCCATCAGTTCGGCAATCTTGCCATGCTGGGCGACGGACGCGCGATCCTCTTGGGCGAGCAGCTCACGCCCGCTGGCCAGCGCCACGACATCCAGCTCAAGGGATCGGGTCCGACCCCCTTCTCGCGCCGCGGCGACGGCCGCGCCGCGCTGGGCCCCATGCTGCGCGAATACGTGATCAGCGAGGCGATGCACGCGCTC
>JBILGJ010000388.1:0-2892 GCA_044351125.1 Micropepsaceae bacterium | reverse complement strand
ATTCACCACGCGATGGGCCGACTGCTCGATGCGCTCGAGCGCAGATGCCAACCAGAGGGGCTGGCCGGCGATTTCGGCTCCCATCCGGTCGGCATCGTATTCACGCGAGCGGCTGATCGCCATCTGCACGAGGCCGGCTGCGATGGGTGCCAGGAAGACGAGTGCGATCGTTCCAACCAGGCCGAGCGGGTTGTTGCGGTTGTCGCCCGACGATCCGAAGAACATCGCGAAGTTGGCGAGCATGCCGATCGCTCCTGCGATCGTTGCCGTGATGGTCATGATCAGCGTATCGCGGTTCTTGATGTGGGCGAGTTCGTGCGCCAGCACACCAACAAGCTCCTCGCGCGACAGGCGGTCCATCAGACCGGTGGTGACGGCGACTGCCGCGTGATGCGGGTCGCGACCGGTAGCAAACGCGTTGGGCTGATTGTTCTGCATGATGTAGACGCGGGGCATGGGCAGCTCGGCGCGACGCGCCAGCTCCTGAACGAGCCCCCAGAGCTCTGGCGCGCTGTTTCGGTCGACCTCGGTAGCGCCATACATCCTCAGGACCGTGCGGTCGGAATTCCAGTAGGCAAAGGCATTGGTTGCGATTGCAATCGCCAGCGCGATGATCATGCCGGTCGTGCCGCCAATGAGGCCGCCGATTGCCATGAACATGGCGGTCAGTCCCGCCAGCAGAATTGCCGTTCTTGTCCAGTTCATTGTCCTGTCGCCCAAAGCTCGGTTTCGTGCCTAGATGTATGTGCGACAGCCGCCGGCATCAAGACGTGTCAGCGTGTGGCTTGCGAAGCGGGAAGGTCCTGGAAAGCCGGAGGCTCGCCTTCGCCCTCGAAAGGCGCGAACACCGCAGACGTCGCGGGTTCGGCTGGTACCTGCGTGGCAAACCCCTCGACCGACATGGGCATTGCCTGGCTCTCACCTTGCTCTGCCTTCCACTTCATGGCCATGTGGATCCTCGCGCGCCCGGACGGGTGATCGTAGAAGAACACTTCTTCCCAGGGATCCGGATCGAGCTTCCGGTACTCTGCGAGTTTCAGGGAAATCGTTGCAAAGCCGTCAGGCTCGCGTGCCGCATTCAGACCAAAAATGTCGGCCTCTGCCTCGTTGGAACGGGTCATCGAGTTCGTGAGCGGCGTTGCCACGAGACCGAGAACCGAAAGCGTGAGTACGAGGATCGGCAGGCCCGCCGTGTCTCCAAAGTCCCTCACCCCCCACATGCGCCCGAACATTGCGTGCAGTGTGCCAAAGCCGATGTCCACGCAGACAAAGGCAATGGCCGCCAGCACCGCCAATGTGAGGATGATCTCGTACATGTGGCCAAGCACATAATGCCCGATCTCGTGGCCCATGACGGCCTTGACCTCAGCCGGGGTGCCGCGCTCCAGCAGGTTGTCGTTCAGCGAAATACGCGTCGTGCCCAGGAAACCCGAGACGTTGGCGCTGATCCGCTTGGACTGCTTTGAGGCGTTGAATTCATAAACATTGTCTGCCGGGATGCCGTTTGCACGGGCCATCGCCAGGATATCCTCTTTCAACTGCCCCTCGCGCATGGGCTTGTATTCATTGAACAGCGGGGCGATGAAGACTGGCGAGACTGCTATGGCGAAGACGAAAAATCCGACTGTCAGGCCCGTCGCCCAGAGCCACCACGCCTCGCCGGCCCGCCTTATGACACCATAGAGCGCCACGAGGAAAATCGATGTCATCACCGCGTTCACGGCAAAGCCCATTGCGTATTCGGTCAACCATTCCTCGCGTGAAAGATTGGACAGGCCGAATTCATGCTCGCGCATAAAGTCCTGCCAGTAAGCCATCGGGAAGGTGAGGATCGTCATCGCTGCGATGAACTGCAGGCCGTAGAGAAAGGTCTGGATCCCACGGCGGTCCGTGATGGCTTCGGCGACATTGCGCATGCCTGCTGACGCTCGCGTGAAGAGGAGCAGCAGCGCCGCGCCCATCGTGGCGAGTGCATTCCAGAGGATGAACCAGTATCCGCCCTCGAAGTAGGCGTCGGACTTTTCCCTTGCGGCAGGATCGACCGAGGCCAGCAAGGCGTCGGTCGCGGCCTGCGGATCGAATGCCGCGGCGTGCGACAAACCGGCCAGCACAACGCACAGCACAACTGCGGCGATAAGCGCCGCTGATCGCTTAAGCATAATTCCCCCCAATCCCCGGATGAAGACTATCCAGACAGGCGAGTGACGTCGCGCCGCCTGTTTGGTTGATGCTGGACGTTAAGCATCATTCATG
The DNA here is from genome assembly GCA_044351125.1 of Micropepsaceae bacterium. GTDB lineage: Bacteria > Pseudomonadota > Alphaproteobacteria > Micropepsales > Micropepsaceae > SZUA-430. Next base: position 639 of record JBILGJ010000388.1, on the reverse strand, counting down.
TTCAGATGAGGCAGGCAGGACACACAATGACCCAGGATTCAGAGATCGCCGCGCGCATTGCAGCGGCTGCACAACGTGCCCTTGCGGAGGCTGAGGCCCGCCGCGCCGAGGCTGATCGTCTTCGCAAACCGCTGCCAAAGGAACTCGGCGGGCGCGATGGACCCGACCCTGCGCGCTATGGCGACTGGGAGGTCAAGGGCATCGTCAGCGACTTCTAGTTTGCAGCGTCGATCAGGCGCCGACAGTCCCTGGGTTTGCAGTTTGGCGGGTTCAGATCGGACGTTGGGGCATATTTCAGCTGCAGCGGCTTGCCGCTTCGCATGCTCTTCCAGGCCTTCACGAGCAACGTTTCGGCGACCGGCTGGCCGGTGTCGACAGCAAAGTAGACCAGACGCCCGTTGGCTGCGTTGTAGCAGCGTACGTGCGTGCGATCGTAGAAGGCCATCACGTCGCGCACAAAACAGCGATGCGCCATCGGGTTCAGGGACTGTGCTTCTTCGGGGGCGTCGCCCGTAGCGAGTGTCTCGCCTGCCGGCGCCTTGCGCCGCTCGACCGGCCTCGGCTCATCGGGAATGGGCGTGCCCTGGCGCACCACGACCGGCGCCACAGAGGCTGGCTGATCCTGTGCAGCGGTATCCG
>JBILGJ010000232.1:0-5150 GCA_044351125.1 Micropepsaceae bacterium | reverse complement strand
CTGGATCCTCTATGTGCCGCTCTGTGTCGCCACGGCATGGCATGGTGGCGCCCGCGCGCCCCTGATCGGCGGAGTGCTCGCGACCGCCCTTATCGCGCTTGCATGGCTGTGGTCACGCGATGAAGCCGCCGCGTTGCCGGCGACAATCAGCCGATTGCTCGAGATTGTCACGATCTGGCTTGCGATCATCAGCGTGCGTTATTACAGGAAGGCCGAGCGCGCGACGCAGGATGCTTTCCGGACCGTGCGCGAAGCCAATGACCGTCTCAGCGGCATCATCATCGACAATACCGACGACGCGATTGTCTGCATCAACGCGTCCCACCAGATCACCCTGTTCAACCATGGTGCAGAGCGCATGTTCGGCTTCTCGGCGGACGAGGCCCTGGGACAGGATCTTTCAATCTTGCTGCCCGCTTCTGTTGTCGAACGCCACAAGTCCCTGGTCGACGGTTTCAAACATTCTCCCATACAATCCCGCCGGATGGGCGAGCGGGGCACAATCACCGGCCGCCGCCGCAACGGCACCGAGTTTCCGACCGAAATCACGATTTCCAAGCTCGCGACACCGGAGGGCATGACGTTCACGGCGATCCTGCGCGACATCAGCGATCGGGAGAATGCCGAGCAGAAGGCACGCAAGCAGGGTCAGCGCCTTCGCCTGGCCATGCTCGCCGGACGCATGGGAACGTTCGACTTCGATCAGAATGCGCGCCTCGTGCAGGTGGACGAAACCACACTGCGCCTCCTGCACCTGCCCCTCACGACGATGAACCTCCCCCACTCCGTGATCTTCGACCGCATGCATCCGGACGATCGAAATTCTGTATTCGCCCAGTTGAACGAGGCCAGGCGCGACGGGAAGGATTTCCACGTCGAATACCGCCTGCCCCTTGAAGACGGGTCGGTGCGATGGATGGCGGGCCGTGGCATTGGCGAACTCGACGATGCGGGCAAGCCGCGGCGTATCATCGGGATCACCTATGATATCACCGATCGCATCATGGCGGAGCAGGCGGTTCGGGAAAGCGAGGCGCTCAATCGCAGCACGCTCAGGGCCCTTCCGGCCCAGATCGCCGTCATCGATCCGAATGGCCGCATCCTGGCCACCAATGAATCCTGGATCGAGTTTGTCCATTCGCGGGTTGACGGGGACCGGAATGCCTATGTCGGCTCCGATTACTTCATGCTCATGCGGCGGGTGCTGCAGGATCCGCGAACTTCCGATGCCGCAGATGCCGGGATCCGGGAGGTCCTCTCGAGCGCCCGGACGTCGTTCACCCTTGAATGCAGCATTCCTGGCAGCGGCAGCATCAGGTTCATCCTGATGACGGCCGTGCCGCTCAGCCATGACCACACGGGTGGTGCCGTGGTTTCCTATCTCGACATCACGCAGCGCAAGCAGGCGGAGGCGCTGATGGAGGACACCAACCGGGCGCTCGAGGCGCGGGTGGCCGAGCGTACTGCCGAGCTGCGTGAGGAGATCGAACGACGCGAGGAGGCGCAGGCGGCGCTGCTGCGGTCACAGAAGCTCCAGGCCGTGGGCGAACTGGCCGGCGGCATGGCGCATGACTTCAACAACCTGCTCACGGTCATCACCGGTTATCTCGAGCTGCTGACCTTGCGTCAGATCGACGAGCGTTCGCTTGAACTTGTCAGACGTGCGGACGAGGCCGCCCGGATGGGGGCGCGACTGGCAAGCCGCCTTCTTGTGATCGGGCGCAGGCAAAGGCTCCAGCCGGTCACGCTTGACCTGAATGAGGTTGCACTGAACATGACGGACGTGCTCCGGCGTACGCTCGGGGACCAGGTCGATGTCAGGACATCGCTGGCCGATGGGCTTTGGCCGGCGCTTGCAGACCTGAGCGAGGTGGAGAACGCCATCCTGAACCTGGCCATCAATGCACGCGACGCCATGCCCGAGGGTGGGCTTCTGGAAGTCACGACGGGGAACCAGGCGCTGGGCCCCGACGATGTGGCCGGGGAAGCCGGCCTCAAGCCGGGCGACTATGTCATGCTGTCCGTGAGCGACACGGGCGTCGGCATCGCACCCGAGAACCTGCCTCGGGTCTTCGAGCCCTATTTCTCGACAAAGGATGCCGGTCGCGGCACGGGCCTTGGGCTCAGCACGATCTATGGCTTCGCAAAGCAATCGGGCGGGCATGTGTCGATCTACAGCGAAGTAGGCAAAGGCACACGGGTGAGCCTGTTCCTTCCCCGGGCTTCCACAGCTCCCGTTCCCGATGATCGCCGACAGCCGGCACCTGCGCCGGCCGCCGGGGAATGCGTTCTTGTCGTCGAGGACAATCCGGAGGTCCGCGAGATCACGGTGAAGCGGCTCGATATCCTCGGCTATACCGTTGTGACTGCCGAAAACGGGGCTTCGGCGATCGAGATACTCCGCAGCATGCCTGGGGTCCAGCTGGTGTTTTCCGACGTCGTGATGCCCGGGGGGATTTCAGGATTTGACCTGGCGGCCTGGGTGAAGGCAAATCGCCCCGCCGTGCGCGTGCTCCTGACGTCGGGCTTCACGGGCGAAGTTGCGCGTCATGGCGAGAAGCCTGCGATGGCGAACGTTCCCCTTCTCAGCAAACCCTACGCCCTGCCGGAACTCGCGCGGGCGGTGCGCGAGGTGCTGAGCTAACCCCGGGGATCCCAATGCCACAAAGTGGTGCCGTTTCCACGATCGAGCTCAGTGTCGGTGACATTGCGCAGATCTACGAGTCGCTTGATCCGTATCCTTTCCACGAGCGCGACCTCGACCGGGACGCCGAAGAATACATTGTCGGGTGGGCGCGGGAGCTGCCGAGCGACCACGCCTTCCGCATTCTTGTCCATGTTCCGGAAGCTGCGCTTTCGTCTCCGGGAGCCGTCGACCTCGGGCGCAGCATGAACCGCTTCTTCGCCCTGAGGGCCGAGGTGATCAGCCGGGACTTGCGGGAATTGTTCCGCATCGGTCGCATGTCGCTTGTCATCGGCGTCCTGGTCCTTGCGGTCTGTGTCGCCGGTGCGCAGTACGCCAATGTGCTCATGGGAGAAGGCCCCCTCGTTACCGTGACCCGCGAGAGCCTGCTTATCCTGGGATGGGTGGCAAACTGGCGGCCGCTCGAGATCTTCCTGTACGAGTGGTGGCCGATTGCCCGGCGGCGTAACCTCTATCGCCGCCTGAGTTCTGCGAATGTCGAGCTGCGCCCCACACGGCCGATGACTGCACTGGCCTGAGAGCCGCGCCGCTGGACGGGTTCAGTGCGGATGGAGGTCTTCCTCGTCGTCACGGTCGACGATCTCGAGGATGCCCTCGATGCGCGGCGTCATTGGATGGCCTGCGCGGCTGGCGACGTCGCCAACACCCTGAAGCCACGCGGCAGCGTCCTCAAGCTCGGCCACGGTTGGCTGCATGGCCAGAAGCTGCGCGATATCCTCGTCGTCCAGCTGACCGAGCAGGCGTGTTATGTCGGCGCGCGCCGCAAGGCCTGGCCGGCCGGAATTCATCGATCTGGAGCCTGTCATGCGGGACAGCAGAGCAGAGGGCTGCCCAAGGATCCTTGATCCGCGTCAGGCCCCTCAGACGCGACGTACGTCCATCGTGAACACATAACCCACGCCGCGAACCGTCTTGATCAGCCGTGGATGCTCGGTGTCTCCTTCGATCTTCTTGCGCAGCCGCGCAACAAGCGTGTCGATGGACCGGTCGAAGGGGGACCACTCGTTTCCCTTGAGCCTGTCCATGATGTGGTCGCGCGACATCACGCGGGCGGGATTGGAGATGAAGAGGTCGAGGAGATTGAATTCAGCGGCTGTCAGCTCGACCACGCGTCCGCTCGTGTCTGCCACTTCGCGGCGCGAGCGGGACAGCGTGTATCCATCAAATGCCACGGCATCACTGCCGGGCTGTACCGGCGTCGGCTGCGGGGCCGCGTCGTCATGCTGGTAGCGGCGCAGCACGGCGCGCACGCGGGCGAGGACTTCCCGCAGGTGGAATGGCTTGGTGATGAAGTCGTCGGCCCCAAGTTCCAGGGCAACCACCCGATCCACCGGGTCCTGCTTGCCCGAGATCATCACGATCGGAACATTGCGCGTTGCCCGGATTTCCCGCGCCAGGGCAAAGCCGTCCTGTCCGGGAAGATTGATGTCCAGCGTGATCAGCGAGGCTGGGTGGCGCTCGAGATAGGCCCTCATCTCGCGGCCATCACGCGCTTCGCTCACGCGATATCCCTCAAGCTCGAAGAACTCGCGCAGAAGGCCGCGGACCTCGGGCTCGTCGTCGACAATCAGGATATTGACGGGGTCGTGTGGGGCCATCGCAATATCGTGGGTCCGGCCGGGCGCCACACCACGCAGCGTACTTCCGTAACGGAACACATCGGCATGCTTTGTTACACTTCATGACATTCGTGACAAGCGCCATTGGCAAAACGCTGTTCTGCTTCGCTTCAGGAATTCACCGACGCCGCGAAGGAGACGACAATGTTAACCAGCGCCCCCCATGCAGAAACCTTCAGCCTGCCCTTGCACAGGCATGCCCAGGCTACCCAGCCGTCGGCCAGACTGGACGCCTGTTTTGCAGACGCCCCCAGTCGCCAGCTCAAGTCCAATGCCCCCCTGTTTGCCGAGGGTGATCGCAAGGTCAACGCCTACAGGATCGAGAGCGGCGTGGTCCTCGTCTACAAGATCCTGAACGACGGCGAGCGACAGATCGTGACCCTTGCGTTCCCCGGTGACTTCATCGGCCTCGAGGCGGAAGAGGCGCATTGCTATGAGGCCCAGACGCTGTCGCCCACCCGGATCCGGTCGGTGCCGACATCGACACTCTGGCGCCGGGTCGCCGAGGATCCGGCGCTTGGCCGCGACATTTTCGGTGCGCTGTCGCGCGAGGTGTCCGAGGCGCGGATGCACCTCCTGATGATCGGTCGCCTGTCCGCCACGAGCCGCGTTGCAACATTCCTGCTCTCGCTGGTCCAGCGCAATGCGCGGCGTGGCATCGATACGGAAAGCATCCTGCTGCCCGTGCGACGCAGCGACATCGCCGACTTCCTGTGCCTGTCGGTGGAGACGGTGAGCCGGTCGCTGACGGAACTGAAGGCTGCCGGCGCAATCAGCCTGCGTGGCTGGCGGCAGGTGCGCATTCATGACATCACCACGCTCGAGGC
>JBILGJ010000253.1:0-4700 GCA_044351125.1 Micropepsaceae bacterium | reverse complement strand
GAGGCTCTTGCCGAGGGTAACGCGGTCGGGCCGTTTGACAGTCTTGGACGCGCGGCTTGAGGCTGACCGCCAACAAGCAGGACGCATCGGGAGGGCTGGAGGCGCGACGCGCTTCCGGCCCTCACGCCTGTGGGCCCGTTCACGCAGCCGATGGACCCCGTGTGCGCGGGCTGCCAGTGGTCGCAACGGTGCTTGCCTGAGGACCTTTTTCGCCTTCCGTCTCGACAAATCGCACGCGCGTACCGGCTTTCAGCTTCGCAAACCCGCCATTCAGCACGCTGTTGCGATGGAAGTATATTTCGCGGCCATCCTGGTCTTCGATGATGCCGTATCCGGAGCGGGCGAAGAGCTTTTGCACGCGTCCGCTTGACTGGGGCACGGCATGGGATTTCACGTCTCCGCGCATCTCGCGGGCCACATCCTGCAGGCGCCGGCGCGCCAGCGCGAAGGCCTTCTTCAACGATACGCGCAGGTGCTCACGCTCTGGCTGGTCGCCGGCCTGCCTGCTGACGACGATCTCGTCATGTGCCGGCACGCGCAGCACCACGTGCACGTCATAGAGACCGCCCTTGGCATGACGGCTCTCCGGATTGGTGATGGAGACACGACAGGCCGTGATGCGGCTGTGGAACCGCTCGAGCACCGAGGCCGCCTCGCGCGCGAGGGCCCGCGCCTCATCCGGCCGGGGAACATTCTTCACGACAATGCGCATGGGAACTTGCATGGATCCTCTCCTGGCTTGCCCGCGGCAAATCGCGGTTCATGACGAGGGTTCGGGCTCTTCCTTCGGAAGCGGGACCGATACGCCGAGTTCCGCGAGCGCCTCTTCAATCAGGTCACCGAGCATGGGCGTGCCTGCGAGGTAGCGCACGACACGCTTGTTCCTGGCCTCGCGTGCCGCGCGTACCGCCTCGGGCCACTCGGCCTTGCCATAGTCGCCACGACCGACCCACAGCAGGGCCAGAAGCTCGGTCAACTGGTCATCGTTCAGCGCACTCAGGACAGCGAGCAGCTCGGCTTCTGCCGGGTTGTCTCGCGCATCCTCGAGCACGCCGACCTGCCGATCATCGATGGGGTTTGATCCAGGCACCGGGTCATCCACTTCAACCTGCGCGTCGAATGCCCGCGCCTTGCTGATGATGAAGGCCAGTGTATCGACTGGAAGGCTCATGGACTCGTTCATCAACTGCACCTGAAACCTTTCGGCCCTATTGCTATGCGTGTGCCGGTGGCATTGCCTTGACGACGGTCAAGGTCATCGGCCTTTCAGGCTTGCGCTGACGCAAGGTTCCCATGGCGTGGTCATGCGAAGCTGCGACCTTCCAGTTCATCGCCACGGCAAAGCCGATTGCGGAGTTCAGCCATGAAGCAGCAGAAAATGTCCGAAGCCCGCAAAGAGACGACGGTCCAAGCGCCGTTCGGGAGTGTATTCGGTGCGTCGGTTGGGGATGCCCTCGGCAAGGGCGCCAGCATGCTCGGGCGGCGCATCGCTGCGATCCAGCAGGAGAACCTGCGCTTCATGAACCAGCGCCTTGAAGACAACATGACGGCTGCGAGCGAGATCGGAAACTGCAAGAGCCTGCCAGACCTGCTTGCCTTCCAGCAGAAATGGTTCGCGACGATGACGCGCGCCTATGCAGACGAGTGGCATCGCTACAACCTGCTCATGACAGACATCGTGCGCAGCAATGGCGAGGTCCCCGAACAGGATGCCCCCGCGCGCGGTACCCGCCCGCGCGAGGACTAGCGAGCGCTACGCTCCGGTTTCGCCGCTTGCGGGAATGTGGGCGACGGGACTTCGTCCCTGTGGCGAAACTTGCGCCCTCGTGCACACGAATTGCAAAACACATTTCCCTGCAGATGGGAAACGCATGGGACGGCCATGGTCCTGCGTGTAGGGAGGTGGCGTGCCGTTCCATCCGGCGTCATCCCTCCTGCACACATGGGCCATCTTCATGACCGCGCTGCTCGATGCCATTGGCTTTTATCTTGATCATGGTGCGTTGATTGCCGCGGCTTTGGTTCTGTTGGGTGGTCTGGCAGCGCTTGGGCCCGCAGCCTTCCTGAAGCTGAAACGGGCAATGTCCAGCCGTGGCGACACCGGGGCAGTGCCGCTGGAGGCGTCTCAGTCAATCAAGGCTGCCGTGAGCAGCGACCCGCAGGAATTGCTGCGCTCTCTCGCGCGGGCGCGGAAGTCGCATGTGGTTGCGTTACCAGCGATGGGTGAGATGAATTTCACTGGCGATCTCCCTACGCCGCCGTCCGGCGACGTCTTGGTACCCTTTGAAGATTTCCTGCACCATTTCCGAACCATTCCGGCCGACCAGCCGATTGATCTTCTGCTGCTGCATGACCGTGCCGTCCCGCCGACGGTTGCACGTCGCTTTGCCAGGATATTGATGGCCCACAAGGGACACATCACCGCGATCATTCCCTACCGTGCCTATGGTGGTTCGTGCCTGCTTGCCCTGGCTGCCGATGAGATCGTCATGGCGAAGGATGCCGCCCTCGTTTTCGACCCCTTCGACGTCCGGCAATTTGTTGTCGCCGCGCGCCTGAAGGGCCTTCGCCGCATGAGTGATGCGGCGCTGATGAAGCATCATCTCGTTGTTCAGCACATCCGGGAGACAAACTGGCTTGCCGGGATCCTGTTGAAGTCGAAACGCGTCCGTCGCTGGCGCAAGATTGCGCGCCTGATAAGTAATGGCCACTACACACACGGGGCGCCGGCGCGGGCAGACGACCTCAAGTCCTGGGGGCTCAACGTACAAACGCAGGATGTCATCGAGAATATCGAGGTGCCCGATGTCGAGCGGGCTGGAACGGTGCTGTTTTCGACAAGCCAGGCGAAGGCCACTTCCGCTCTCAAGGTTGTACCCACTTGTGCGGCCAGCTGTCCTGCGGGGGATGCCCGCGCTGCGATGCTGTCGCTGCAGCAGCGCCGCAACACGAAGCTTGTGTCAATCGTTCATGCCGATGGCACAAGCGAAGGAAGCGTTGGTCATCAGACCATCGCCGAGGTGCTCAAGGCCATCCGTGCGACGCCGGCAGGCGTTGACCTCGACATCATCCTTCACACGCCCGGCGGCGATGCGCTGGGTGCCGACCAGATCGTTCGGGCGCTGAAAGCCCACAAGGGACGAAAGACCTTCTTCGTCCCTTACGACGCTTTCTCGGCCGGGACGATCATGGCGCTCACAGGTGAGGAGATCTTCCTGTCGCCGATTGGTAGCCTGGGTCCGATCGACGTACAGATCAACAGGATACCGGCGGCGCGACTTGCCTATGTCCTGCAGTCCAAGCCTGCACGGCTGATCGATGATGATATGCTTGCGATTGCCTCGCTTGCCCGCGACCGTATTGTCGAGGACCATCGCCGGGCGGTCGCCTCGATGAAGGGGAACTATTCCCGCGGGCGCGCAAGGCGCATCGCACGGACGCTGAATGACGGGTATCTCTCGCATGGTTTCCCGATCATGTACGAAGAAGCGCGCAAGATCGGCCTCAACGTCAAGCTCGGCGTACCCGAAGAAGTGTTCACGATCGTCGACAGCTTCCTGTTCGAGAGCGGAAATTTCTGCAGCGTGATTCACTGCGCGGATTGATGCGGGTTTGCCGTTAAACTGCGAACTTTGGTTACCCCACGGTGGCAGGGCACCGCAGAGCCTTCATGCGGAAGACTTTGCGAGCCCTCGCGCCCCGCGGTATCCTTGGGGCTTGCGCAATTGCGAGGTGCCCCTGCCATGAACGGTGAACCCCAATCCTATCTCGGCTGGAAGATCGATTTCGAGACGCCGGCGGGCGAACGCTCGCTGCAGCATCCCTCGTCGCTGCAGTGGCGCATCTTCAAGAACCAGGTGGCGCTGGGGATTGGTGGGGTTGCGGCCGTGCTGATGGAGTTTGCCGACGCACGCATCCGCTCGGGGGTGTGGGACCACTCGACCTACAAGGCCGACCCGATCGGGCGCTCGAAGCGTACGGGCATTGCAGCCATGGTTGGCTGCTACGGGCCCGAGAGTGCGGCACGCCGCGTGATTCAGGGCGTCACCAACATGCATGCGCGCGTCCAGGGGCAGACGCCCAAGGGCGAGGCCTACAAGGCGCTCGACCCGGAACTGCTCGACTGGGTCGCGGCCACAGCGGCCTTTGGGTTCCTCAACGCCTATGACCGCTTTGTCTCGCCCCTGTCGGACGGCGAGAAGGACCGCTTCTATCGCGATGGCGGGGTCGTTGCGAAGCTATACGGCGCCAACAACACGCCGCGGACGCAGGGCGAGTTCCTGGCCTTCATGGAGCGGCTTGCGCCGCGCTTCGAGCCGCATCCGATCGTGACCGAGTTCCTTGATATCATCCAGTCGGGCAAGGCGGCACCGAATGTGCCGCGCTTCCTGCACCGGGCGCTGGCGCGCGCGTCGGTATCGATCCTGCCGCCGCTCGTGCGCGAGAAGCTGGCGCTGGGCCGGGAGTTCGATTTGACCACCGCAGACTGGCTGGCACTGAAGTTCGTGGCGCGGTTGGCCGAGCGGCGCATGGACCCGAAGTCGCCAGGCTGCCAGGCCAGCGTGCGGCTGGGCCTGCCGCGCGACTTCCTCTATCGCAGCGCCAGCGAGCAGGCGCGCCTCCTGCGCGAGGCGGGAATTGCGGACAGCGCGTCGGCGGCGGCGTAGGGGGGTGTGCACCCTTCTCGGCGGAACTCCTCC
>JBILGJ010000387.1:0-2908 GCA_044351125.1 Micropepsaceae bacterium | reverse complement strand
CCGCGACATGAAGACGGTCTCTGCGTCCGTCGGTGGCACGAAGCCGTCGACCGGTGTCGCAAGCGCCGTACGCGCGGCAGGCTTGACCAGATAAGGCGTCACGATGACGACCAGCTCGGTCTCGCCGGACTGGAAGTCCCGGCTCTGGAACAGGGACCCAAGGATGGGAATGTTCTTCAGTCCCGGCAGGCCGTCGATGTTCTGCCTCATGTCCTGCTTGAGCATGCCTGCCATCACCATGCTGCCACCGGAAGGCAATTCGACCGTGGTCTCTGCACGGCGCACCCGCAGGCCAGGGATGGTCACGTCCGACAGGATCAGCGCATTCTCTGCCGTCAGCTCCGACACCTCGGTCGAGATGCGCAGGCTGATGCGGCCCTCCGAAAGAACCACCGGCGTGAACCCAAGGCCGACGCCATAGGGCTTGAATTCAAGTGTGATGTTTCCGTCCTCGTCCCGCCCCACGGGCACCGGATACTCGCCACCAGCCAGGAACGTGGCCGATTCTCCGGAAATGGCCGTCAGATTGGGTTCGGCCAGCGTACGGATCATGCCTGACCTCTCGAACGCCCGTATCACCGCCGCCGCAGGCGAAATCGCGTTGCCCAGCGCATCGAACTCGCCCAATGTGATGCCCGAGCCCGGCGCAAGCGCCGACCCGAGCAGCGAGAAGGGGTTGACATTGCTGATGGATCCCGGGGCTCCGTTGCCCAAGTCGAAGCTGCCATAGATGTTCGTGCCGATCTGCTTGGACAGCGTCCTCTGCATCTCGGCAACCCGGACGCTCAGCATCACCTGCTCGCCACCTCGCACCCCCACGCGGTTCACGACCGACGTGTCGGTCGGTTGCTTCCCCGCCTCCGTGATGTAGCGCATGGCAATCTGCCGCGCCGCTTCGGCGTCGCTGGCACTCTTGACCGACCCGTTGAGCACGACGCTGTCATTGATGGTCTCGACATCGACGGTCGAGCCCGTGACATTGCGTTCGATGATGTTCTTGAGCTCCGTCATGTCGCGCTCGACGCGGATCTCAAGGTTCAGGATCTGCTTTCCGTTCGCCGAGAAGAAGAAGGCATTTGTGGGGCCCGTCTTCTGCCCGACCAGATAGATCTGGCGCGGTGTGCGGACAATCGCATCAACGATTTCCGGGTTCGACACCAGGACGTCGCGCGCATCTTCCGGCAGCTCGACGATCATGCCCTTTCCGGCAGACAAGGTGACCCGGCGCGAAAGCGTGCCCGAGCCGCCGCCGTCGATCTTGAGCCGCTGCTCGGTGTTGCTGACCGGCTTGGGCTGGGCAGCTACCTTGACGCCGTCGGCGTTAGCCGCAAGCACGAGAGCAAGGCTGGCTGCGGAAACTGTGAGAACTCGCAGGATGGTCATGGTTGTCACCTGTTATTCGCTGGGCGTCGCTGTGGACATGCCCTTGATCCCGTAACGCACGACAGTGACGCCTGCCGCCGCACCCTGGTTGAGCGCATTCTTCTCGTCACCCTCGCCACCCTGGTCATCGGCCCGCGCAAGGGACCTCAGCGTAAGCGACAGGTCACCCAACGCGTCGGCAAGCGCCAGCGTCTCGGCTTCCCGCTCGCTCACTTCAAGAGTGGCTGTCTTTCCAACAATGGCCTTCGAGTCCGCGTCGTCCTCGGACGTCTGGTCCACGGCAAGCACGCGCACATTGCGCAGCACCGTGATCGCCTGGTAATTGTCCTCCCCGGACGAGCCCTGGCCCAGCTTGCGTGTCATGATGACGTCCACGCGATCATTCGGAAGAATGAAACCACCCGCGCCCCGTTCGGCATTGAGTTCGATGCCATAGGCGCGCTTGCCTGCACTCAGCGTGGCCGCCATGAAACCGCCGCCCTCGGCGCGCACGACATTCTGTCCCGTTATCGGCTGCCCCGAGGTCAGCGGCGACCGGGCGACAGCGCCCAGGGCAACCTCGTCAACGGCAGTAGGCTGCACGTCCTCGGTGATGAAGCTCGAGTTCAACGCCGTTTTCGGCCAATCCATCCAGCGCACATCGCTCACCGTCAACCGCGTTCCCACTTCGACATCACGCGCAGCCACCAGGACCCGGCTCAGTTCCATCTTCGGTGCCGCTTCGGCCTCGGACTGCGTGCCCATGAAGTTGCGCACCAGCAGCGCGGCAATGCCAGCTGCTGCTACAGCAGCGACCAGAACGAGAATTCTCGTCAGGCTCATGGGCGGGGTCCTCCAGTCGGTTTGATCAGGTTCAGGCCATTCGCACGATCTATGGGCCAGCAAGTCTCAAGCTATGGTTAATTCTGGCAAGCCAATTGTGAATGCTTCGGAAAGCCGTGGCATGCGCGCACCATCAAGCCTGAAGGAGCGCCGCCGCGAACAACTGCGTTTCAGGCAACACGACCAGCGCACCGGCCGAGATGGCGATGCCATAGGGGATGACGGCACCATCGCGCGTACGCTTGAGAAACCAGTCCATCGAAATGCCAAACCCCGTGATCTTCTTGGCACCAAGGATCATCAGCGCAAGCAGTCCGCCCACGAAGATGACCACCACCACATAGCTGGCCAGGTCGGACAGCCCGACAAACAGGGAAACAGCCGCGAAGAATTTCGCATCCCCGCCCCCGATCAGGTTGAATGCAAACAGGATCATTCCGCCAAGCAGGGCAGCAAAACCGATGATGAGATGGATCCCGATCGCCGTGAAATCCGACCCGCTGCCAAGCGCGACTAGCGGGAACAGCGCGACAAGGACAAGAGAAATCCAGTTCGGAATGGTGAGCGTGGCTGCATCATAGATCGCGGCGATCGTCACAATGAAGCCGACAGCCAGCAAAAGCGTGAGCATGATCATCGCAGATCCCTCTTTTTCACGAAGGCCTCACCATATCCGCGATATCGCTAACCAGGCATTAAGTGC
>JBILGJ010000069.1:0-9905 GCA_044351125.1 Micropepsaceae bacterium | reverse complement strand
GTCGGCGTACAGGGCGTAGCGGTTGCCGAAGTCGCCTACCAGAATGCCGTTGCCTATGCCCGCGAGCGGCTTGTCGGACGTTCGCTGACCGGCGCGAAGAACCCGGAACTGCCGGCCGATCCGCTCATGGTGCATCCGGACGTGCGCCGCATGCTCCTGTTCGCGCGTTCGGCCGCGGAAGGCGGACGTTCGCTTGCGACCCTCATCACGTTCCTCATGGGCGTGGCCCAGAGCGGTCGCCCGGAAGCCGAGCGGCAGGAAGCTGCCGATATCGCCGACCTGCTGACCCCGGTCATCAAGGCGTTCTGCACAGACTTGGGATTTGAGGCGGCCAACGCGGCGATGCAGTGCTTTGGCGGGCATGGCTATATCCGGTCCTATGGCATGGAGCAGTTCGTGCGCGACTCGCGCATCAACCAGACCTATGAGGGCGCGAACGGCGTGCAGGCGCTGGATCTCGTGGGGCGCAAGCTGTCGCGCAATGGCGGGCGGGCGCCCTTTGCCCTGTTCCGCGTCATCACCGAGTTCCTCAACGCCCATGATAGCGAGGACATGAAGCCCTATGTCGAGCCCGTGAGGGCGGGGCTTGCGCGGCTGCAGGATGCCACGATGTGGCTTGCGCAGAACGGCATGAAGAACCCGGACAATGCGGGTGCCGCTTCGGTCGACTATCTGCGCATGTTCGGCATTGTCGTCGTCGGCTATCTCTGGGCACGACAGGCGGCTGTCGCCAAGGCGAAGCTCGCGGGTGGCCAGGGGAACAAGGCCTTCTACGAAGCCAAGCTTGTCTCGGCGCGCTACTGGATGGAGCGGTTGATGCCGGACACGATGTCGCTCAACGAGCGCATCAAGGCCGGTGCCGAGGGGCTGATGATGCTCGAAGCGGCGAACTTCTGAACTGAATTACGGTGACAGTTTAATTCGGCCGGCGGGACTGTCACCGTCATTAACCATGTTTCGGGATCTTGCACAAAGGCTGTGCAATTCACGCCGGGGGATGTTCAACCCTTCCGGTCTTGGCGGCGCATGAACTCGATCATGGGGCCGGTGACGGCCTCGACGGCGCGGATGGGCATGTTGTGGCCCCAACCCGGGACGATGACGAGATCCGCGCCCTTTATGCACGCTGCCGTGTGGTGGGCGGCCTCGGGCCTGATCAGCAGATCGTCGGCGCCGTGGATCACGAGCGTTGGGCAGTCGAGGCTGTTCAGCATTTCGGTGCGCGGGGGTGAGGCCATGATGGCTGCCCAGTGGCGCAAAGCCCCTTCGGGATAGTAGCTGCGGTCGTAGTTCATGGCGATGCGCGCACGCAGCTCGTCCTGGTCTTCCGGGAAGCCCGGGCTTGCGTTGACGGCACGCATCTTGAGCGTGTGTTCGATGACAGTCTCGCGGTCCTCGGCGGCGGGTTTGGACATCAACGCGGCCTGCGCCTTGGGGTCAGAGCGCGGCAGCGAGGGATCGCTGGTCGTCGACATCAGCGAGATCAGGCTGCGCGTCTTGCCCGGATGGCGGATGGCCATCAGCTGGGCGATCATGCCGCCCATTGAAGCGCCCGAGACATGGACAGAGGTGAAGCCGAGGGCTGCGACCAGCGCGGCGGCATCATCGGCCATATCATTGAGCGTGTAGGGCGCGTCAGGCTTGCGGCCTTCGGCCATCGCCTTCGCGTTGGCGGCATTGTCGGGGATGATGCCGTGGAACTTCCGGCTTAGTCCGACATCGCGGTTGTCGAAGCGGATGACGCGGAAGCCGCTGTCCGAAAACTTGCGGTGATAGGCGTCGGGCCATGATGTCATCTGGGTGCCGAAGCCCTGGATGATGAGCAGGGGAATGCCATCTTCCGGGCCTGAGACCTCGCAGCAGATGTCGATGCCGTTTGCGTGGATCATGCCTGCCATGGCCTGCCCTTCCTTGTGCGTCAGGCGCGACCGTCGACTTCTGCCACGAAGCCGCCGATCTCGCGCAGGTAGACAGGGACCAGCTTCGATGTGAAGTCGTGGCCCATGCCCTCGATGATCTTCAGGCGCGCGCCGGGGATGGAGGCGGCCGTGTCCTTGCCGCCGGCGACGTTGACCAGCGGGTCATTGGCACCATGGATGACGAGCGCGGGCAGCCTGACGCCGGCCAGCATCTCGTGGCGCGGTGGCGAGGCAAGGATGCCGACCAACTGGCGGGCGATGCCAGGCGGGTGATAGGGCGCGCGGTCCACCACGCTGATGGCGATACGCTGCAATTCGTCGTCATCGGCCGCGTAGGGCTCCTGGCTGCCGATGATGCGCCAGACCTTCTTGGTGTGGGCGATGCGGGCGTCGCGCTCGAGGGGTGCTGGCTGGGTGAGTACGGCCATCGCCTCGGGGCTCGAGGGCGGCAGGTCGCGCCGTCCCGTCGTCGACATGATCGAGGTCAGGCTTAGCGCCCTTTCGGGATGGCGAATGGCGACGAGCTGCGCGATCATGCCGCCCATCGAGGCACCAACGACGTGCGCCTTGCCGATCCCCAGCGCGTCGAGGACACCGACCGAATCGGTCGCGAAGTCGTCGAGCGTGTAGGGCGCGGTCACAGGCTGGCCGGAGGCTGCCTTCATGAAGGCCTCCATGACGTTGACCTCGCCGAGATGGTCGAGCTTGTCAGACAGGCCGATGTCGCGGTTGTCGAAGCGGACAACCTGGTAGCCGCGGTCGGCGAGGCCCGTACAGAGCGCCTCGGGCCACATGGTCATCTGGGCGGAAAAGCCCATGATCAGCAGTATCGCCGGGTCATTCCGGCTGCCAAAGGTCTCGTATTCGAGGTTCAGTCCGTTTGCCTTGATCCGGGGCATGTTGCGGGGTCCGTTAATTGCGATGGCATTAATTGCGATGGCCGGGACCCTATCAGGGTACAAATGGAAGGCAAGCACCCTGCCCCTTCAATGCGGCCCTGTCGCGGCAACTGCGACGTTGACTTTGGCGCGGTCAGGGGGAAGTTAGTCATTCAAACCCCGGCACCCATCATCAATGCAACGCAAATTCAGGAATCTCGGCGCGGACCTCTTCGACATCGCCATCATTGGCGGAGGCATCACCGGTGCCTGCATCGCACGCGATGCCGCCCGGCGGGGGCTCAGCGTTGCGCTGGTCGAGAAGGGCGACTTCAGCTGCGGCACCAGCGCGGGTTCCACGAAGCTGGTTCATGGCGGACTGCGCTATCTGAAGTCACTTGAACTGAGGCTCATCCGCGAGTCGCTGCGCGAGCGGCGGGTTTGGGAGCGCATTGCCCCGCACATGGTGTATCCGATGCCCTTCCTGCTGCCTCTAAAGGCGCCGGCGGACCGATGGGTCATCGGTGCTGGCCTGACGCTGTACGACCTGCTTTCGTTTGACCGCAACTGGCTGGACGACCCGGACCAGCGCATGCCGGCACACCGCTCGTTGACGGCAGCCGAAGCCAGGGCGCTCGAGCCTTCGCTGGCTGGCACAGCGCTCGACAGCGCGATGCTCTATTACGACTGCCAGATGTATTCGCCCGAGCGGCTGGGGCTCGAGTGCCTCATCGATGCGGCCAAGCACGGCGCCGTCGTGGCCAACCATGCGCAGGCGGTCGCCTTCGAGCGCAAGGGCAGCACGATCCATGGTGTGCGGGTCAGAGACCGTCTTGATGGCTCCGAGACGACCGTGCGCTGCAAGCTTGCCATCAACGCGGCGGGTCCGTGGGCGGACCGCCTGCTCGAACTGCTTGATGGGACGGGCGGGAAGTCACACAAGCTGATACGCTCGAAGGGGATCCATGTGGTCACCCGTGCGCTGACGCAGCGCCATGCGCTGGCAGTCAGCCACAAGGGTGGACATTTCTTCATCGTGCCGTGGCGCGATCACTCAATCGTAGGCACGACCGACACCGTCTTCACAGAGGAGCCCGATGCCCTGCGGGTCACGGCGGACGAGATCTCGGAGTTCCTTGCCTTCGTGAACGAAGGTCTGCCCGGACTTGACCTTCTTCCTGACCATGTATGCCACGCCTATGCAGGCCTGAGGCCCCTGGTCGATGACGGATCGCAGAACAGCTATAACGCGAGCCGCAAGGCCGAGATCGTCGACCACGGTTCGGAGGGGGGGCCTGGCAATCTTCTCTCGGCGATCGGCGGCAAGTGGACCACCTCGCGGCAGATTGCGGAGTCCTGCGTGGACCTGGTCGCCCGCAAGCTGCAGGCAGACACGAAGGGCTGCGATACGGCTGAGGCCCCTCTTCCCGGCGCGGCCGGAAATCACAAGGCAAAGGTTGCGGCGCTTGCGGCGGGGCGGCGCGACATCTCGGCATCGACAGCCGAGACGCTCGCGCGCAACTATGGCGCAATGGCAGGCGACGTGCTTGCGCACGCCGCGAAGGATGCGGCGCTCTTGAGGACTGTCTCGCAGCGCCTTCCGGATATCGGCGCACAGGTGGTGCATGCCGTGCGGTCCGAGATGGCGTGCACGCTCGACGATGTCGTGTTCCGTCGCACCGGGCTTGGCACGCTGGGTCCGCTGGAGCCGGCGGCGCTGTCGGGGATTGCGTCGCTGATGGCGCAGGAACTCGGATGGTCGGCCAGCGAGACGCAGCGACAGATCGATTCCATCGCGTGGCGCTATGCGCCGCTGGCGCCCACGGGCAATTCATGAAGACGCTGGCCGTCATCAATCCCCGCTCGGCGGGTGGACGCACGGGCCGGGACGCTGAGCAGATCGCGCGGCGACTGGCGGAGATTTCAGGTCCGCTAACGGTGGCGCTGACGGCGGGGCCGCTTGACGCTGCCCGCATCACGACGCGAGCTCTGCTCGAGGGGTTCGAACGGATCGTCGCGGTAGGCGGCGACGGGACGATCAATGAGGTGGTCAACGGCTTCTTCCACGAGGGCGAGGCCATCAATCCCGAGGCGGAACTGTCGCTGCTGAACATGGGCACGGGAGGCGACTTCCGGAAGACCTTCGAGATGGGTGCCGGGCTCGAGCCGTCGCTGCAGCGCATCGCCGAGGGCGTTGCGCGACGCATCGATGTCGGGTGCCTGAGCTTTGTCACGCCAGAGGGGCAGTCGGGAAAACGCTACTTCGCCAATATCGCGAGCTTCGGCCTGAGTGGCGAGGTCGTCGACCGGGTCAACCGTGCGCGGTTGCTGAAGCGGATGACCGGCCAGTTCGCCTATACATGGGGAAGCCTGTCGGCGCTGATGAGCTTCCGGCCGCGCCCGGTCCGACTGAAGGTGGATGACGTCTTCGACGAGGTGATCGAGATTTCGACCTGCGCCATCTGCAACGGACAGTTCTTTGGTGGCGGCATGCGGGTCGCGCCCGATGCGGCGCCCGATGACGGCTTGTTCGACGTGATCATCATGCGCGCGGCACCGCTGCGACAGACGCTGTCGTCCATGAATGACATCTACACGGGCGCGCACGTGAACAATCCAAATGTCCGCGTGGTGCGCGGGCGCAGCGTGATTGCAACGCCGGTTGCGGCCACGCAAGGCGCACCGGTCCATATCGAGGCGGACGGGGAAAGCCCGGGGCGACTGCCCGCGATGTTCGAGGTGCTGCCCCGCGCCATCACATTCCGGGGTTGAGGTGACACATGCCTGTCCGCAGGGAAGAAACGCGCTGGAATGGTTGGGGATGGGTCAAGGCGCATGACCCGCTGCATGGCCGCGATGCGGCATGGCCATGGGTTGCATCGGCCCTTGGCATGCCAAGCCTGCCGCAGACACCGGCGAAGCAGCTTTCGGAGATCACGTTGCCGGAATCGCGCCTCGGCTACGAGGCGCGTGCCGAACTTGTCGCCGGACTTGGTGGCGAGAGCGTGCGTGACACTGCCGAGGAGCGCGCCAGCCACGCGCGCGGCAAGAGCTATCACGATCTTCTCTGCCTTCGGCGGGGCGACCTCTCCGCAGCACCTGATGCCGTCGCCTATCCGCGCACGGCGGATGAGATCGTCATGCTGCTGCGCTGGGCCGAGAAGCATCGTGTCGCTGTCATTCCCTTTGCCGGTGGTTCCAGCGTGGTCGGTGGCGTCACGGGCACGCCGGGGGGGCTTGCCGCATCGGTGGCCGTCGACCTGACAAAGATGAATCGGCTGATCGAGGTGGATGACGTCTCGATGACGGCGACGGCAGAGGCCGGCATTTATGGTGTCGACCTTGAGGGCGCGCTCAATGCGCGCGGCTTCAAGCATGGACATCACCCGCAGTCGTTCGAGTTCTCGACGCTGGGCGGCTGGATCGCCGCGCGCGGGGCCGGGCAGCAATCGAACGGTTATGGCCGGGCCGAGGACTGGTTTGCGGGGGGAGAGATTGCAACGTCGAAAGGCCTGTGGACGCTTCCACCCTTGCCGGCGTCCGCTGCGGGGCCGGACCTGCGCGCGATCGTGGCTGGCAGCGAAGGGGCCTTCGGCATCCTGACCAAGGCACAGATCCGCATTCATCACCTGCCCGAGACGAGCCACTATTCTGCGTTCCTGTTTCCCGACTTCGCAAGCGGTGCCCGTGCGATCCGCCGGATCATCCAGAGCGGGGTTCCGGTGTCGACGCTTCGGCTCTCGGATCCGGACGAGACCTATTTCTTCCAGGCCTTTGCAAAGGCAGGCGTCGAGCCCACGCTGAAGGATCGGCTGCAGGAACGCTTCCTGCGGCTCATGGGCATCGGCGAGCGGCCCTGCGCCCTCATCTTCGGCATCGAGGCCAACCGCGACCTTGCAGCCTTCTCGGTCGGCCAGGTAAAGCGGATCATCCGGTCGTGCGGCGGCCTTGCCGTCGGAAGCGGTCCTGCACGCCGCTGGTATGGCTCGCGTTTCCACGGCCCCTATCTGCGCGATCCCATGATGGACCGTGGCATTGGTATCGACACGCTGGAGACGTCAACGCACTGGTCGAATATTGACCAACTCTACAGCGGCGTGCGCGGCGCGCTGTCGAAGGCAATCGAGGAGACTTCACCTGTCCGGGGTGGGCGCGGGCTGGTGTTCACGCATATCAGTCACTCCTATGTCGATGGTGCCAGCCTCTATTTCACCTTCCTGTTCCCGCGCGATCTCGACAACGAGGTCATGCAATGGCGCCGCATCAAGGGGGCCGCATCGGACGCCATCGTTCGCGCCGGCGGCACGATCTCGCACCACCACGGCGTGGGCGAGGATCATGTGCCGTGGCTTGGTGCGGAAAAGGGCGCGCAGGGCATGGGCGTGCTGCGGGCGATCAAGCGCGAGCTTGATCCGGCGGGCGTGTTGAACCCGGGCAAGCTGGTGGGCTGAGTGGTTCGGGCGTGAGCCCCACGACCGGCGCCTCATTTTCAAGCGCTGCGCGGGCGGCTGCGAGGTCGAGGACGGTCTGGGTGGCCGGTTCGCACGGCCGTGCGACCGGCCATGACGGGTTGTGGTCAGATGACACGGACCATACGCTTGCCGATGTTGTCGCCGGCGAGGAGGCCGATGAGGGCCTTGGGGGTGTTCTCGAGGCCAACCAGGATGTCCTCGGGTACTTTCACCTGCCCGGCGTTGACCCAGGATTGAAGGTCGGAGAGGGCCTTTTCGCGTTCGGCGTCGAAGTCCATCACGATGAAGCCCTGCATGTTGAGGCGCTTGGTGACCAGCAGGCCCGGGATGCCGCGCGGACCGTGCGCGGGGGCTGCACCATCATACTGCGAGACGGCCCCGCAGCAGGCGATCCGACCGTGCATGTTCATCCGGAAGAGGCAGGCCTCGAGGATGTCGCCGCCGACATTGTCGAAGTAGACGTCGATACCCTTGGGCGCGGCCTTCTTGAGGGCTCCACCCACGGCCTCGGCCTTGTAGTCGATCACTGCATCAAAGCCGAGTTCGTCCTTCAGCCAGGCACATTTCTTCGCGCCGCCCGCGATGCCCACGACATGGCATCCCTTGAGCTTTGCGATCTGGCCAACAAAGACGCCGACGGAACCGGCGGCGGCCGAGACGACCACGGTCTCGCCCGCCTTGGGCCTTCCGACATTCAGCAATCCGAAATAGGCCGTCAGGCCCGCGACGCCATAGACGCTGAGGAGATGCGACATCGGCTCGATGCGCGGCTGCTTCTGGCAGTGCCTTGCCGGGAGGGCAGCGTATTCCTGCCAGCCCGTGTCGGCGAATACCAGATCACCCGCCGCAAAGCCTGGCGCCCTTGCCTCGATGACTTCGGCGACGGCGCCGCCAGCCATCACCTGCCCCGCCTCGATGGCTGCGCGGTAGGTCGCGCCCTGCATCCATGCGCGGTTGGCGGCGTCGAGTGAAATGAGGCGCGTGCGCAGAAGGAGTTCACCATCCTTTGGCTGCGGCATGGCCCCTTCCGCGAGGCGGAAGTGTTCCGGTCCGAGCTTGCCCTTGGGCAACTCGACGATGTGGATCTGGCGGTTGGTCATGGGTGCGGGTCCGGTTCTCAGTTTCCAAAGGCCGAGCGCAACGCCTTCGCGGCCTCGGCGATCGCCGTCTTCGCCACGGGCACGACGCCGGACATGTTGAAGAAGCCATGGACCATGCCGGGATAGTCGACATAGGTCGCGGCCACGCCTGCGCGGTTGAGCTTGTCGGCATAAGCCTTGCCTTCGTCACGCAAGGGATCGAATCCTGCCGTGACGACATGGGCGCGCGGCAAGCCGGAAAGATCTGATGCCGCCAGCGGTGACAGGCGCCAGTCATTCGGATCGGCGCCGGCCGCGTACTGGTCGAAGAACCAGTGCATCGCCTTCTTTTCGAGAAAGTATCCCTCGGCAAAGGCGTTCATCGAGCCAGTCTCGGCCTTCCACTGTGTTACTGGGTATATCAGCAACTGGAAGACGATGCGGGGGCCACCCTTCTGCCGGGCCATCAGGCAGATCACGGCGGACAGATTGCCGCCCGCGGAGTCGCCGGCAACAGCAATCCGGTTGGCATCGATGCCCAGGCGGCCCGCGTTCTGTTCGATCCACTTCACGGCTGCATAGCAATCCTCGGCTGCGGCAGGGAACTTGTGTTCGGGCGCCAGGCGATAGTCGACGGCGACGACGCGTGCACCGGCTTCATTCGCGAGATTTCGGCACAGCGCGTCATGCGTGTCGAGGTCTCCGATCACCCAGCCACCGCCATGGAAATAGACGAGGCCAGGCAGGGATGCGCCACCGTCGGCGACCGGCGTATAGACACGCAGCTTCAATGTGCCGGCTGGGCCCGGCATGGTCAGGTTCTCGATCTTGCCGATGGGGACGGCCGGCGGTTCGAGCGCGGAGGCCATCATCCGATACATCTCGCGGCCCTGCATGGCGGGAACTTCCCAGAGCTTGGGCATGGGATTGGCTGCCATCTGGTCCATCAGGCCCTTGACGATTGCATCGAGCGCCATGGCTTCGTGTCTCCTGTTGTCGGTCGGGCGCATCAAACAGACGCCTTGCTGCGTGTGCAAGCGATTCCAACGCAACCCTGGCCTTACTCAACAACCGGAATGCGGTGCGGCGCATTGCCATTAACTTGTGGCGGTGCAGCAGGGGTGCGGGCCAGGCGTCGTGGATGGCAGGTGCGGGATGTCTGGCAGCAGCGACAGGAGGTCAAACAGGTCCAGCCACTCCGGGTTCGACGCATCGATGAGGTTGAGCTTCCAGCGCCGACGGCAGTGCCGGATGAGGTCGCGGCGGAGCGATGCCCGCGTCAGGGAGGCATGCGGCTCGTACCAGACAAGGCGGGTGACGTTGTGGCGGCGCGTGAAGTGCGAGGCAACGCCCTGGCGGTGCATGGCCACGCGCCGAACGAGATCGGGCGTTGCGCCCGTGAATAGCATCCCATCGCGCTGGTCCGCGAGAATGTAAGTCCAAGCCCTGTCGTTGTGCATGGTGACCTCCCTTCGCCATCAAAGAGAGGGGCGTTGGCGGCATTGGGGCGGGCGCGACAGGTTGTTACAAATTCACGATATGCCCGCCCCCCCTCCG
>JBILGJ010000386.1:0-2923 GCA_044351125.1 Micropepsaceae bacterium | reverse complement strand
CTGGCGATGCCGACTTCTGTGACATGAACGATGCCGTGGCAGCACGGAAGATTGCCTATGCCGGGGCAGAGGCCTTCTTTTTTCCGGTCGATATCAGGAGCAACCTGCTCTATGGCCTGCGCACGCAGACGAGGGCGGTCGACCCCGCCGGTCTTCCTGAAAGCCGGCGCCTGCTTAAGGAGCTGCAGCGCGCTGGCAACCCGCCGCTGGACGCACGACAGGACTGGACCGATTACACGGCCCTCGGAAGCGCAGACGCAGCCGGTATTCTCGACCGCATCATCGAGGTCCTCTCCATTGTGGGCCTTGAGGCCGATGTCTACCAGTTCGGCCTTCAGTCCAGGCTTGATCCGGCAACGAATACAGCAGTGGCCGATCGCATCGTCGAGGCGCGGATAGCCCTCCACGCCCGTCTAGCACAGCCGGGGCTGGAGGGCCTGGTCGAACGATTTGACCCCAATACCTTCAATCGCAACGCGTCGATTGCGGAGAACATTCTCTTCGGAACAAGCCTCGATCCGGATCTGCAGCCGGCGCGACTGCCGGTTCTGCCGCACTTCCGGCGCGTCATGGCGGAAGAGGGCCTCGAAAAACATCTTGTGGCCATGGGACTGTCCATCGCCGAAACCATGGTCGAGATGTTCTCGACCCTGCCACCCGACCACCCGTTCTTCGAGGAATATGGCTTCATACCCGCCGCAAGCCTGCCGCAATACCAGCAGATCATCAGGCGCGCGCGTTCGGGCAACTTGACCTACGCGGACCGCTCGGCCTTGGCGGCATTGCCGATGCCCTATGTTGACGCGCGCCACCGTTTGGGCATCCTCACCCCCGAGATTACCGAGCGCCTCCTGGCCGCGCGTCGTACCTTCGCCGAGACGCTGCCTCGGGATCTTCAGGGCCGGATCAGCTTCTACCACGAAGAAACCTACAACGCCGCCGCCAGCATCCTCGACAATATCCTTCTCGGGCGCGTGTCGTACGGCGCGGCGCAGGCCCACGAGCGCGTAAGCACGCTGGTTCGCGAAACGCTCGACAGGCTCGACGTGCGCGACCTCATCATTGACGCAGGCCTGGGGTTCTATTGCGGCGCAGGAGGCAAGCGCCTCTCCACGGTACAGCGCCAGAAGCTGTCCCTCGCGCGCGCGCTCATCAAGGATCCGGCATTCCTCGTGGTCAACGGCGCGCTCGCCAACCTCGATGACAGCCAGAAGGCGCGCATTGTCGACCGGGTTCTTGCACATCGCCGTTCCCGGGCAACGCTATGGGTCCTGACCAAGGACGATCTGGCCGAAAGGTTCGACCGCACACTGATATTCGAGAATGGTCGCCTGACGTCGGACACGTTGGCAACCGGGGCAGGGATCCTGTCATGACGAGAGGGGGCAATCGCACATGAGCATTCACGCAGAGGTGGAGTCGCTTCGCAAGGTGCCGCTCTTTGCCAGCATCGACACGGCAAAGCTGAAGCTGCTCGCCTTCACCAGCGAACGGTTGAAGTTTCCCGAGGGCGCGGTCCTGTTCCACGAGGGAGAGCGAGGCGACTGCGCCTACCTTCTCCTCTGCGGGCAGGTGGATGTCTCGCTGGCCGCGCCTCAGGGGCCGGTCATCCTGGCGACAATCGGCCAGCACAACATCGTCGGCGAAATGGCACTGCTGGGCGACATGCCCCGCTCGGCAACGGTGACCGCAAGGGAGCCGGTTGAAGCCTTGCGCATCGGCAAGGAACAGTTTTTTCAGTTGCTTCGGGATCTGCCGCAAATGACCCTCGAGATCATGCGCGAACTGGCCTTGCGCCTGAGCAACGCAAACCGCGAGCTTGCGGCGGCGCATGCTGGGCGGACGGAAAGCGAGAAAAGCTGACATGCCAATCGACCGCAACAACCCTGCCGCCTATCCGCCCAACATTCAGGCAATCCTGAAGCGCCCGGCTCCGGCTGCCGTGCTGCTTGGCCAGGAACTCCTCGAGATCGACGTCGACAGGGGGTGGGTGAAGGTCGCCTACACGGTCTCAGACGCGTTGGCCAACCGCTTCGGTGCCCTGCACGGCGGGATGACGGCGGCTATGATGGACGATGTCATCTCGCTCGCGGCAGGCCTGGGGGTCGAGTGGGGCCAGATCACCCCCACACTCGAGATGAAGGTCAGCTATATCAGGCAGGGCAGGCCCGGTACGCGCCTCGTGGCAGAGGCCAGCACGATCCGCCGTGGAGGATCTGTGGCTTTCCTCGAGGCCGAGTTGCGCGACCCCGAAGGGGCGCTCGTGGCAACGGCCTCCTCAACGATCGCGATCGCGGCGATGAAGCGCCCAAGTCCGCAAGCCTGAGAACGGGTACAGATAGGTCAGATTGAAAGCCGCGCCATGACGGGCACGTGGTCAGAAGGCCGCTCCCAGCTGCGCGCCTCCCGCAGGATCCGGTGATCGCTGGCGGCGTCCTTGAGGCCAGGACTGATCCAGAAATGATCAAGCCGCCGGCCGCGGTTTGATTTCTCCCAATCCGAGTTCCGGTAGCTCCACCAGCTGTAGATTTTCTGGTCGGCCGGCACGACGGAACGTGTGAGATCGATCCAGTCATGCGCGGCATAGATCGACATCATGCGCTCGGTCTCGGCAGGGGTGTGGCTCACGACGTCCAGCAACTGCTTGTGGCTCCAGACGTCATGTTCGAACGGGGCCACGTTGAGATCGCCCACCACGATGCGGCGCGCCGCCCGCTTTGACTTCATTTTCGAGAAAAGCCCCTCCATCTCCTCAAGGAACTGGAGCTTGTGCGCAAACTTGTCGTTGGCCTTCGGGTCTGGAATGTCACCGCCCGCCGGAACGTAAAAATTGTGCAGCTCGATATCTCCCGGTAGCACCACCTTCAGGTGCCGTGCGTCTCCCTTTTCGCAGAAGTCCCGCGCGTCGACTTTCTCCAGAGGC
>JBILGJ010000068.1:0-9968 GCA_044351125.1 Micropepsaceae bacterium | reverse complement strand
GCGTTCGGGAATGAGGCGGATCACCAGCATGATCCAGCGCCAGAACCAGGGTGTGTAGATCACTGCGCGCCGTCGTTCGATCGCGCGGCAGATATCGCGCGCGACGCGCTCGGGTTTTGCGAGCAGTATTTCCGGGAGGTTCAATCCCGCGGTCATGGGCGTTGCGACCATGCCCGGCTTGATCGTGATGACATGCACGCCGGTTCCGTGCAGCCTTGCGCGCAGGCCGTCGCAGAAGGTGCTCACGGCGGCCTTGGCCGCGCCATAGTGCGCGTTTGTGGCGCGCCCGCGGTCGCCTGCGACCGACGATATCACCGCTATGGTGCCTGCTCCCTTTGACTTCATGCGGCTTGCGAGCGCCGAGACGAGGGCGATGGTCGAGGTCGCGTTTGTCGTGAATTGCTGAACGACCTTTGCGGGATCTTCGTCGCACACCGCCTCGTCCGGGAGCTCGCCGTGCGCGATGAGCGCCAGATCCGGCGTGTGGTCTTCCGACAATGCGGCGGCAATCATGCCGGGATGTGCCGTGAGGTTGACCGCGTCGAAGGCCTGGCAGGTTGCGCTGGCGGCTCCGCGCGCGATCAGGTCCGAGGCCACCGCGGACAGCCTTTCGGGGTTGCGCCCCATGAGGACGAAGTCTGCACCCCGTGCCGCCCAGATGCGTGCGCAGTGACCTGCGATGAGCGATGTGGCGCCGACGATCAGGATCCGTGTCATGCGGTCACGCGTTCCCAGAGGCGCGACATGAGTGCCGGGTCTCGACATTCCTCGACGTTTCTCCATTGTGGATAGGCCGCCTGGAAGTGCGAGGCGCTCATGTGGGCATCCTTTGCTGGATAGAGGCGTCCGCGCGCGCGATGCACGATCGTGTCGAGCCGGGGAAAGAGATCGGTCTCGAGTGCATGGGACTGGGGGAAGTCGATTGCAAGCGTCGTTCCTTTCATGGGGAAGGACAGGAGGCCCGGCGAGGAGATGTCACCGCAGCGCTTCAGGACGGTGAGAGGCGATGCCAGACCTGACTGTGCGACGGTGTCGAGCAGGGCGGCAATCCCTGCTTCAGCCGTTTCGTCGGGCAGGACGCACTGGAACTGCTGAAATCCTCGGCGCCCGTAGAGGCGGTTCCAGTTGCCGATACCATCGAGGGGCTGAAAATAGGGGACGTGATGGATCGTGCGATGCGTTTCACGGCTGGGCGCGGCGTGCCAGTACACCGGATTGAAGGCACGCGTGGTCAGTGTGTTGATGAGGGAGACGGGCGGGGTGAAGGGGACCGAGACACGGTACGCGGGTGCGCGTACCGGGGAGGGAGCCTGTGCGTGATCGGCTGCGATGTAGATGCCGCGTCCACGCTGGCGACCTTTTGCCATGCAGTCGATCCAGGCGACGCCGTATTCATGAACGCTGTCATTCTGCGCCGACAGGGTGAAGAAGTCTTCGAGACGGCTGAAGCGCTGGGTCACGGTCGTGACAGCCGTCGATGACACGGGGACGAGCTGAATTTCGGCCCAAGGAATGATCCCTGTAAGTCCCAGTCCCCCGATGGTCGCCGCGAAGAGCTTGCTGTTCGCATCGCGGCTGCATGTCATGGGCGCGCTGTCGGACCGGATGAGCCCGAAGGCGAGAACATGGCAGCCGAAGGTGCCGCGCCTGTGGTGGTTCTTCCCGTGCACGTCGTTTGCGATCGCGCCGCCGAGGGTGACCTGGCTTGTTCCGGGAACCACGGGCAGGAACCAGCCGCGCGGCATGGACTGTTCCGTGATTTCGGCAAGGGTCATTCCGGCCTCGGCGCGAACCCTTCCTGTTGTCCAGTCGGCCGCGATGATGCGATCGGAGGGACGCATGTGAATGACCTCGCCCGAGACGGCGAGGCATGAGTCTCCATAGGCGCGGCCGTTGCCGTAAGCCAGCGTTGGCCTTGCGGCGCGGGCAAGGGCCTCGCCAAGGTTGTCCTGCCAGTGGACGGGGTGTGCGCGTTGCGGTGCGACGGGGTGACGGCCCCAGGACAGAAGGCCCTTCGTCATGAGGCCGCGAGGAAGGTCAGCAGGAAAATGGCGCCGGAAACGTGGCTGACCCCATCGCGCACGGCGAACACGACAGGATCCTCGTGCATCTGTCCGCGGTGCGCGAGCAGCCAGACGCGTGTGATCCAGAACAGGAGGACGGGACAGGCCAGCCAGAGCAGTTCGGGGTTTGAATAGAGCGCCATCGTCGCCTGTTCCCGGATATAGAGCGCAAGGACGAGCACCGAGAGATAACCCGAGGCGGCGCCCAGCGACGAGATCATGGCAAGGTCGGCGGTCTCGTAATCCCGGCCGCGCGTCTTTCCGGTGCGGCCGCGCTCGAGTGCGTCGTGGATTTCGGCAAAGCGCTTTGCGAGGGCGAGGCTGAGGAAGAGGAACATGGCAAACGCCAGAAGCCAGAATGTCAGCGTCAGGCCCAATGCCACGACACCGGCAATGACGCGCAGGGTGTAGAGCATGGCGAGTGCGATCACGTCGAGAGCCATGACCCGCTTGAGCAGCAGCGTGTAGGTGATTGTCAGCGAGTAATAGACTGTGAGTACGACCGCAAACAGCGGGGGAAGTGCAAGCAGGGCGATCGCATAGGCTGATACGAGGAGCAGTGGGAAGGCCCAAAATCCTGCTTCAATGGGCAGCGTTCCGCTTGCGAAGGGTCGCAATCGCTTGAGCCTGTGATGCCGGTCATCCGTGAGGTCGATGATGTCGTTCATGACATAGATGCTTGATGCGCACAGGCCAAACGCGACGAACGCGAGGGCCGCCTGTCCGATCAGGGCTATCTCATCGAAGCGGTGCGACGACAGCAGCGGGAGGAATATCAGCAGGTTCTTGGCCCATTGGTGCACGCGGATCGCCTTGATCCAGGCCCGCGCTGATGCTGCGAGTGACGACCGCTGTCGCTTCGGCGCGGGCAGGCCGGTGGCCACCACTTCGTCGAAGCAGCCAAGATGCTGACTTATGGCCTGTGCGAGGTCATCGGGCGCGCGTGCGGACAACTGCACTTTCCGGCCTTGCTGCCTTGCGGCGTCGGCGCGTCCGAGGAAGGACTGGTCGTATGGCAGCACTGTCACGTCCACGGAGCCGGGCTGCAGCCAGAGAGCCTTCAGCGACACTGCCGCGCGTTCGCCCTCCAGCCCATAGGGCAGAAGTTCACCTTCAAGGTGGATCTTGAGCGGTTCCTCCGGGACATTCCCGGCCGGGACCAACGCCAACCTGCTGCTCCTGTCCATGGCCGTTGCATTCGCGTCTGAGGAAATTCCCGGTTGCATCAGGAACTGTATTCTCTTTGGCGGACATGTCAAAAATGCACGGTAATGTAAACGAAGGTGACTGGCCTTAACGATGTCAGGCCTTTCAGGCGCCAACAGGTTTCCTGCGTGATGAAGATTGCTGTCGTCTATACCCTTGGTGCCGTGGTCGCGATCGTGGTGAACCTTGCGCTGCAGGAGCTTGTCCTGCAACTCGAGCCTTGGGCGGGCTGGGGGCTGTTTCCGTCCGTTCTTGCGGGCACGGCCGGCGGGCTGGTCTTCAAGTATGTCTGGGACAAGGTTCTGATTTTTGACTATCGTGCGGGAAGCAAGGCTCGTGACGCGAAGACCTTCCTTGCCTATGCGGTGACGGGCATCCTGACCACCGCCATCTTCTGGGGGTTCGAGTTTGGCTTTGACGCCCTCTTCGGTACCAAGCTCATGCGGTATGTCGGTGCGATCATGGGCCTCACCATCGGGTATGTGCTGAAGTACCACCTGGATCGCCGGTTCGTGTTCACCGCGCCGCAGGCCTGAGAGCAGAGATTTCAGCTACGGGTTTCAGGGCCGATATTCTCCGACCGTGCTCTGGACAAAGGTCAGATTTTCCCAATGGTTAAGTCAAATGCCGGGTTCTCCAGAAGCCCCTTGGATCGCTGCGACAATACGCACTGGAATCTTGCGGGAGATACCGCTTAACTAGCCCTGCATCAGAGTCAGTGTTCCAAGGCCGCCCCAAGGTCAGAAAGATGGACTACGAAAACCAATTCAGCCAGGCGCTTGCCCATGTGAGGCGGGAAGGGCGTTATCGGGTTTTCGCGGACATCGTGCGGACCCGCGGCGACTTTCCGTGCGCGACGCAGTTCACCGAAGCCGGACAGCGCGCGATCACGGTGTGGTGCTCGAACGACTATCTGGGCATGGGCCAGCATCCGGCCGTTCTTCAAGCCATGCATGCAGCGATCGATGCGGCCGGTGCCGGTTCTGGCGGAACCCGCAACATTTCCGGGACGACGCATTATCACGTCGAGCTTGAGCGCGAGCTGGCTGACCTTCACCAGAAGGAGGCCGCGCTTCTCTTCACCTCCGGTTTCATCGCCAACGAAGCAGCACTTGCCACGGTGGGGAACGTACTTCCCAATTGCATCATCTTTTCCGATGCGCTGAACCATGCCTCGATGATCGAGGGCATGCGGCACAGCAAGGCCAAGCGCGTGATCTGGCGGCACAATGATGTCGCCCACCTTGAGGAACTGCTGGCGCAGGCCGATCCTGCGGCCGCCAAGGTCGTTGCCTTCGAGTCCGTCTATTCCATGGACGGGGATATCGCGCCGATTGATGAAATTTGTACGGTTGCGCAGCGTCATGGCGCCTTCACCTATCTCGATGAAGTGCATGCCGTTGGCATGTATGGACCGCGCGGTGCGGGTGTGGCCGAGCGCGATGGCGTGATGTCGCGCGTTGATGTCATCAACGGAACGCTGGGCAAGGCCTTCGGCGTCATGGGTGGTTATATCGCTGCGAGCGCCCGCTTCATCGATGTGGTGCGGTCCTATGCGCCGGGTTTCATTTTCACGACGTCCATTCCTCCGGTGCTGGCGGCCGGCGCCCTTGCGAGCGTTCGCCACCTGAAGGCAAGCCAGTGGGAGCGCGAACGCCACCAGGAGCGTGCGACCACGCTGAAGTCCATGCTGCGTGCTGCAGGTTTTCCGGTCATGCCGTCGACCAGCCACATCATTCCGCTGCTCGTGGGCGATCCGATCAGCTGCAAGGAGGTGTCGGACATTCTCCTCGCCGAGCATGCGATCTACGTCCAGCCGATCAACTATCCAACGGTTCCGCGTGGCACGGAGCGTCTGCGACTGACGCCGACACCCTTCCATGACGACGAGAAGATGCGTGCGCTCCTCGCAGGGCTGGATGATGCCTGGCGGCGCCTGAAGATCAGGCGTGCGGCCTGAGGCTTGCTCGCCCCGATGGCCATTCTTCTCGAAATCATGCGCGTGGGAAATGTCCAGAAGATCATCGCTGTCGATGAGGCCTCGGGCACGGAGGTAAGCTTCATGGCGCCCGTTTCGGCCTCGCGCCTGGAGATCGAGCGGTTGGCCCGGGCGAAGGTTGCCTATGTCATCCGCAAAAAAACCGCGGATTCCTGAGTTCCGGACAGCAGCGGGCGTTAACCAGTCAGCCTGCGCAACCCCTCCCAATAGGATTAGCGGGATTGATCCGTCGACGCGCAAGTGCTTGAGTCGGGTCGTGGGTAGCGGCTTTCCGGGATACAAGACCCGGTAGCACTTTCGAATAGGGGCTTTGGGTCATGAGATGCCCGTTCTGTCAGCATGACGACTCGCAGGTCAAGGACAGCCGACCGACCGAGGACAACGCCGCGATCCGGCGCCGTCGCGTTTGTCCTGCGTGTGGTGCACGCTTCACCACTTTTGAGCGGGTCCAGCTTCGTGATCTGGTCGTGATCAAGAAGAGCGGACGTCGTACGCCGTTCGACCGCGACAAGCTCATGCGTTCGATCCAGCATGCCGTACGCAAGCGACCGGTCGAACCCGAGCGCATCGAGCGGATGGTGAATGGCATCGTGCGCCGCCTGGAAAGTTCTGGCGAGACGGAAATCCCTTCGTCCACCATCGGCGAGCTTGTGATGCAGGGGCTCGCGAACCTTGATGCGGTGGCTTATGTCCGGTTTGCCTCGGTGTACCGGAATTTCCGCGAGGCGAAGGATTTCGAGCACATTCTCGGCCAGTTGCACGAACCCGAGAACAAGGGGCCCTAGGCCACGCGCGGCGCTTCCTCCCAGGACTTGCGTTTCATGGCGCTTGCGCTGCGACTGGCGCAGCGAAGCCTTGGGCGCGTCTGGCCCAACCCCGCTGTAGGTTGCGTTATCGTCGACGCGCAGGGTCATGTTGCCGGGCAGGGGTGGACGCAGGATGGCGGGCGCCCTCATGCCGAGACCGAGGCGATCCGGCAGGCCGGCGCACGCGCGCGTGGCGGGGTGGCCTATGTCACGCTTGAACCTTGTGCCCATCACGGTCAGACCGGCCCCTGCGCTGAGGCCCTTGTTGCCGCCGGCGTTACCCGTGTCGTGTCTGCCACCGAGGACCCTGACCCCCGCGTGGCAGGCAAGGGCCATCAGAGATTGCGCCAGGCCGGCATTGCACTCGAAACCGGGGTGATGGGTGAGGAGGCCCGGCACCTGAATGCCGGGTTCCTGTCGCGCGTTGTCCGCGGGCGTCCGCTCGTGACGCTGAAGATTGCGACGACGCTCGACGGTCGCATCGCGATGCCATCCGGCGAGAGCAAATGGATCACGGGGCCCGAGGCGCGCACGCATGCCCATCTCATGCGGGGGCAGCATGACGGCATTCTTGCCGGGATCGGTACCGTCCTTGCCGATGATCCGGAGCTGACGTGCCGCCTTGCAGGGCTTGAACACAGGCGACTGGTGCGGATCGTCATCGATACGCAGGCGCGACTGCCCGAGGGCTCCCGCCTTTGCCGAAGTGCCGAGCGACAGGCTGTCTGGCTGCTCACCGCACAACCGGATGCTGCCGCCCGTCTGGCCCAGCACAATGTGCGTGTCCTGCCGGTCAAGACGGGACCTGGCGGCATCGATGCCGGCGACGCCTTGCGCGTGCTCGCGGCCGAGGGCTTGACCCGCGTGCTGGTCGAGGGAGGCGCCCAGGTCATGACGAGCCTGCTTCGGGCGGGTTTGGCCGACCGACTGCTCTGGTATCGCGCACCTGCCATCATGGGCGAGGGTGTCGCCGCGTTTTCCAGCCTCGGCCTGTCCGGATTGGCCGGTATGCCGCGGGTTTTGCGCAAAGAGACACAGCGTCTTGGCCAAGATCTGCTGGAAACTTGCGAATTTGAGACCTAATACTCAGCGCCATGTTCACAGGCATCATCACTGACGTTGGCACGGTCGAGCTTGTCTCTCGCCGTGGCGACACAACCTTCAAGATCAGAACCCGTCACGATCCGGGGCAGATACCGATTGGCGCATCGATCGCCTGCTCGGGCGCGTGCCTGACCGTAATCGGCAAGGGGGGCGAGGCCGGGAGCGCCTGGTTCACGGTCGAGGTATCGGCCGAGACCATGTCGAAGACCACGCTCGGCACCTGGCAGCCGGGGACGGCGGTGAACCTCGAGAAGTCTCTGCGTGTTGGCGACGAGATCGGTGGCCACATCGTGAGCGGGCATGTCGATGGTGTCGGCGAGATTGTCTCGATCACGCCCGAGGGCGATTCGCTGCGCTTCCGCATCCGGGCTCCCAAGGGGCTTGCGCGTTTCATCGCGTCCAAGGGGTCCGTCGCGGTCGATGGCACGTCGCTGACGGTCAATGAAGTCGATGGCTCCATCTTTGGCGTCAACATCATCCCTCACACCGCGAAAGAGACCACCTGGGGCTCGATGCGCGAGGGGCAGGGTGTGAATATCGAAATCGACATGCTGGCGCGCTATCTCGCTCGGCTCAAGGAGTTCGCATGAGCCACAGTGAGTTCAGTTCCTACATTTCGCCGCCCGAGGCCATCATCGAGGATGCGCGCAACGGGCGCATGTACATTCTCGTCGATGCAGAAGATCGCGAGAATGAAGGGGACGTCATCATTCCGGCGCAGATGGCGACTCCTGAAGCGATCAACTTCATGGCCAAGCATGCACGTGGCCTTGTCTGCCTTGCCATAACGCAGGAGCGGGCGGCGCAGCTTGACCTGCCGATGATGAGCCAGGCCAACGGGCAGCGCAACCAGACGGCCTTCACGGTTTCCATCGAGGCACGCGAGGGCGTTACGACCGGCATCTCGGCCCATGACCGGGCGCGCACGGTGTCCATTGCCATCGATTCATCGAAGGGTCCTGCCGACATCGTGACACCCGGGCATGTGTTCCCGCTCGTTGCACGTCGTGGCGGCGTTCTTGTCCGCGCAGGGCATACCGAGGCTGCCGTGGACATTTCGCGGCTTGCAGGCCTCGCTCCGGCGGGCGTGATCTGCGAAGTGATGAACGATGACGGCACGATGGCCCGCCTTCCGGACCTCGTGAAGTTTGCGCAGCTGCATGGGTTGAAGGTTGGCACGATTGCCGACCTGATTGCCTATCGCCGACGCCACGACCATTTCATCACGCGTTCGGTCGAGACCGAGGTAGAGAGCCATTATGGCGGGCGCTTCCGCATGATGCTCTATGTCAATACCGTCGAATATGCCGAGCACATTGCACTTGTGACAGGCGACATCACCACGCCCGAGCCGGTGCTGGTGCGCATGCACGCCGTCAACCTGCTCGACGACCTTCTTGCCGTGAAGGGTGGGCGCGATGATGTGCTTGCCCGCTCGATGGAGATCATTGCGCGCGAGGGCCGGGGCGTGGTGGTGCTCATTCGCGAGAGCCGTGCGACCTATATCTCGGACCTGCTGCTGCGGAAGGAGGCTGCGCCTGAAACGACACCGCAGCGCCTCAAGGAATATGGCGTTGGGGCGCAGATCCTGCTGGACCTTGGTGTGAAGGACATGGTCCTTCTGACCAATTCCGTGTCGCGAAAGATCGTCGGTCTTGAAGGCTATGGGCTGCGCGTCGTCGGGACGCGCCTTGTTGGAACTAAATACTGAGGCGCACGCATGCCAATACTTCCTGTCCGGATCCTTCTGGTCGAGGCCCGCTATTACGCGGACATCGCTGACGCGCAGATTGAGGGTGCGCGGCGGGTGATCGAGGCAGCTGGTGCCGAATCCGAGGTCGTCACGGTCCCGGGTGCGCTTGAGATTCCCGGCGCGATCGCCATGGCCCATGCGGCCGGGCTGCACGCGGGTCCCCGTTTTGATGGCTATGTTGCCCTTGGTTGCGTGATCCGGGGTGAGACCTCGCATTACGAGATCGTGGCCAATGAGTCGGCGCGCGGTCTGATGGAGTTGACGATCACGACGCGCCTTGCGATCGGCAACGGCATCCTGACGGTCGAAAACGAGGCGCAAGCCTGGGCGCGCCTTGATGCCACCAAGGTCGAGCACAAGGGCGAGAATGCGGCCAAGGCGGCTCTGGCCATGGTGCAGCTTCGCCGGCAACTCAACCTCGGGCATCGCTAGGATGGAAGAGGGCACCAAACAAAGGTCACCCCGCCGCGCCGACGGGCGCTCGCGCAGCGTGTCACGGCTTGCCGTGGTCCAGGCTCTCTACCAGATGGAACTCTCGGATCAGGACAGCGAGAGCGCCATTGCCGAATTCATCGAACATCGAATGGGCCAGGAAATCGATGGCGAGCGATTGGCCGAGGCCGACAAGAAGTACTTCGCCGGCATCGTCCGCGGTGTCGTTGAGCACCAGCAGGAGATCGACCGCGCGCTGGCAGCCGCCACCGGCAAGTCGTGGAGCTATGACCGTATTGACGCCATCATGCGTGCGGTTTTCCGGGCCTGCACCTGCGAATTGCTGATCCACCCGCAGGTCCCATTCCGCGTTGTGCTGACCGAGTATACCAATGTGGCAACGGCCTTTTTCGAGGAAAAGGGGCCGGAACTTCCCTTCATCAGTGGTGTGCTGCATCGCATCGCCCGCGAGTTGCGACCTGCGGAGGCCGCCACGCCTGCCGGTGAAACATGAAGCGCCGGGCGCAGCGGCCGGGCGAGTTTGAGCTCATCGCCCGTCACTTCGCGCCTCTTGCCCGCGGGGAAAAGGGGGCCTTTGGCCTTCT
>JBILGJ010000385.1:0-2947 GCA_044351125.1 Micropepsaceae bacterium | reverse complement strand
TCGCCTACATGCGCGGGCGCACGCTCAACAGCGCCTTCATCGTCATCGACGAGGCGCAGAACTGCACCTATGGCCAACTCAAGATGATGCTGACGCGCCTGGGCTGGAAGTCGACCATGGTCATCACGGGCGACCCCGACCAGACCGACCTCCTGCCCGGCATCTCGGGCCTCGGTCCCATCGCCGAGCGCCTCTCGGCACTCGAGGACGTTGCCGTCGTCAGGCTCGAGGAACGCGACATTGTCCGTCACCCGCTCGTGGCAGCAATGCTGACGGTGCTCTAGGCGAATAAAAATATCCCAAGGTGCGCCCCGCTCACGGTCTCGTGGGCGGGCAGCGCAAAGGCAAACTGGCGACCGTGTGTGAAGCCGCGCGCCAATGGCGTTCGGCCATCAGGCGCTTCAGGCGCTCGCCATCACCTGTGCGGTCACGAGCAGGCCCAGCATCAGGCATGCAACATAGGCTGCATAGGTCGTGCGGTTGCGATAGCTCCGCGGGCGCGTGGCAATGGCGCGGGCGGCCTCAAGGAAACCCATGTCCTCGCGGGCAATGAACTGCTGGCCGGTAAAGATGATGACGATGGTCGCCGCGAGAAAGAACGCATCGCGCGGGGCAATCTGGCCCAACTCGAACATCGCGAGGACGGCGATCATCAGCCCTGCAGCCAGGACGCTGGCAATACGGTCGAACATGGTTCTGCACTCAGGAAATGTTGCGGTTGCGAAGGGAAATAGGACTGGCGCTCGGGCAATTCAAGACAAAAATGACGCCGGCGTCATTAATTTACGATGAAAGAGCCCAAGCCCCTGAAAAGACTGCAATAATCCCCAAACCAAGCAAGCCCGCCCACAGCACAGAAACCAGGTAGATAGCCGCTACGTATTCCCAGGGATACTCCCTGAGCCGCCCCAGCTTGCGCGCAGCTGCAGCAAGAATATGGGGCCCTGCCAGAACCATGAGACCCAGCACCAGCAACCGCGGGACATCGCCACGCTCGAGATCGACCATTTCGCTCAGAAGCCGGAAAAACTGCGAAACCACCAGCGAGAAGGCTGAACCCGCCAGCAATGCAGCCAGAAATGTCTCAATTCCGAACGCCATGCGCCCCAGCCCTCCCCAGAAGGGTTGAACCTGCACATTGGATGCCAGTCGCAAGGCTGCATGAAGGTGTGTGCCCCAGACGCAACGGCCTGAAATTTCAATGTCACACTACCCGAAATTCCAGGTCACCCGAAATCGAGTCTGCGCAATAGTCGAGCCATGAAAATAGATGAAAAGACTGCCCGCGAAGCATTGGGTGGCGCCGAGCAGCGCAAGGTCCCAAGCTGGAAGATCCCGCTCTTCCTGACGCTTGTCGCTGTCGCGATCGGCGCTGGCATTTATGCATTCCTCGCCGGCCCCACGGTCGAAGAGATGCAGGGAAACATCCAGGGAAACACCTATTCGCCCTCTGCCGACACGTCGCGCGCGCGGATCACGATAGACGGATCGGACTTCTCGATACCCGCCAACTACACGATGCACCGGCGGTCCCGCAAAAGCGGCGACCACGAGAACGTTCCCATGCACGCACTCCTGCCAAACCTCGAGCCGTGGTCAGCCATCAAGGCGCAGGAGTTTTCAAGCAATCTCGAAGGTTCCCGCGTCATCCGTTTCACCCTCTCGGTCGACCGCGACCGCATGCCCTACGAGGAAAAGTTTGAGCGCGGCATCCGCCCGCGCGCCAACAACGAGAACGGCGAACCCGGCCCCTATGGCCTGACCCGCTATCGCTTCGAACCGGGAACGGGATATGAAGGAACGGAATGGTATTCAGCAACGACGCCTGACGGAAAGATGCTGGTGATGCGCTGCGATCAGTCGGCAAACACGGACTTCGGCTCTACCTGCATCCGCGTCACCAGGCTCGACGACGGTATCGGTCTGACATATCGCTTCAAGCGCTCGCAGCTCCAGTACTGGAAGGAAACCGACGCGCGCATCATGGCGCTCATCGCATCCTTCCGTCCGAGGAAATAGAGGCTCAGCTCTTTTTCAGGACGGCGCTCGCAGGCGGGAGATCCATGTCCAGGATCGCCATCTCGAAGTGATAGCTCGTCTCGCCATCCTCGGTATCCTTGAAGATGACGCCGATGAATTCATCGCCGACCATCACTTCAACCGAGTCCTTCTTGTTGGGCCTCGCCTCGATGCGGATCGTGTCCAGCCGGAACAGAGACCGCAGGTACTTCTCGACACGCAGGATTTCAGTCTTGTCCACGAGATCAGGGCTCCAATTGAACGGTACGGCGATGTGCTGTCACCACTTTAATCTTCAACCAGATAGCCCTGCAACCACAAGCGACCAGTTATTTCGTCCCCAGGCTTGGGAATATAGCCTTCCGGCAGGATGTGCTCTGCAGCATAGAGCGCCACATCAAGCATGGACTGCCCGCTTCGGCCTACGGTGACGCGCATCCGATACAACGTGCGCCCGGCAACGCGCATGGGATAGACATGCTGCACCGTGGCCCTGAAGTCGTAATCGTCGCTCGCACCGCTGCGCGCAGGCTTCAGCACATCGGCGGGCACGCACGTCTCGCCACCCTTGACGAGCCGCAAGCACAGTGGTCGCGCACAATAGGCAAAGGCTGAGAGTGCAAACTGATAGCTCTCGCCCAAGCGATAGCTGGCCGCGTTCTTGAAGAACAGGGCATCGAAGAACGAGATCTCGCCGCCATCCCCGGTTCGGCCGCGGATCCGGCCTTCAGCGCCGGTCCCCATGACATGCTCGATCCGCACGGGATGGGTGATCGCTCCAGCCGCGAACGGGAACGCGGCAAGCACACACCCCGAGGCTGACGTCTGCTCGGTCAGCAGCAGGACCATGTGCCTCAGTTCGCCGTCGCACTCGGTCATCGCCGTCAGCGTGTCAGCATTCACCCCGTTCGGCATCAATTGCTTCTCG
>JBILGJ010000384.1:0-2954 GCA_044351125.1 Micropepsaceae bacterium | reverse complement strand
GGGTTGTAATGGCCGAGGCGCTCGATGAAGCGGCCGTCGCGCGGGCAGCGCGCATCGGCCACGACGATCTTGTAGAACGGGCGCTTCTTGGTTCCGCCGCGGGACATCCTGATTTTCAGCATTGGACAGTCTTTCCTTCCGTTATTCGTTGAAACGCAACCGCACCTGCATGGTGCGAACTATTTCTTGCCGGGGAACCCCGGCGGCAGTGTCAAACCCGGTGGCAAGGCCTGGCCGCCCATTGCCTGCCCGCCGAGACCCGGCAGGGTTCCGCCGCCCGGCATGCGCGGCATGGAACCGCCAAACAGCGCGTTCATGAGCCCCTTGCCCTTGCCCATCTTCTTCATCACGTCCGCCATCTGGCGGTGCATCTTGAGCAGCTTGTTGACCTCGGAGACCTCTACGCCCGAGCCTTTGGCGATGCGCTTGCGGCGCGAGCCATTGAGAACATCGGGGTTGCGGCGCTCTTCACGCGTCATCGACAGGATGATGGCTTCCTGGCGCTTCAGCATG
Organism: Micropepsaceae bacterium; assembly: GCA_044351125.1. GTDB lineage: Bacteria > Pseudomonadota > Alphaproteobacteria > Micropepsales > Micropepsaceae > SZUA-430. The sequence goes on along the minus strand of JBILGJ010000384.1, from coordinate 2,441 downwards.
CGATCGTCGAGGCCTGCGTTGGCCATCTGGTCCTTCATGCGGCCAATGCCGGGAAGCAGGCTCATGATGCCCTGCATGCCACCCATGCGGCGCATCTGGCGCAGCTGCTCGGCGAGATCGTCAAGGTCGAACTGACCCTTCTGCATCTTGCGGGCGAGCGCTTCGGCCTTTTCCTGGTCAATGGTTTCGGCGGCTTTCTCGACAAGGCTGACGACGTCGCCCTGGCCGAGGATGCGGCCGGCGATGCGGCGGGGATGGAAGTCCTCGAGCGCGTCGATCTTTTCGCCGGTGCCCAAGAGCTTGATTGGCGCACCGGTGATCGCGCGCATGGACAAGGCGGCGCCACCACGGCCATCGCCATCGATGCGGGTGAGCACGATGCCTGACAGGCCAATGCGTTCGTTGAACTGCTTGGCGACGTTGATGGAGTCCTGGCCGGCGAGACTGTCGGCGACGAGAAGCGTCTCGATCGGCGCGGAGATGTTGCGGATCTCGGCGATCTCGGCCATCAGCGCCTCGTCGACGTGGAGGCGGCCGGCCGTATCGAGCATGAGCACGTCAAAGCCGGAGAGCTTTGCAGCCTGCAGCGCGCGGCGGGCGATGTCGGCGGGGGCCTGGCCCGCGATGATCGGCAGGGTTGCCACGCCGATCTGCTCACCGAGGATCTTCAGCTGTTCCTGGGCGGCGGGCCTGCGCGTGTCGAGCGAGGCCATCATGACCTTCTTGCGGTCGCGATTGGTCAGGCGCAGGGCAATCTTGGCCGTGGACGTTGTCTTGCCTGAACCTTGCAGGCCCACCATCATGATGACGGCTGGCGGCGTGATGTCGAGGCTGAGGCCGGAGCTTTCGGTGCCCAGGGTCTCGACCAGTTCATCGTGGACGATCTTGACGATCTGCTGGCCTGGCGTGACCGAACGCAGGACGTCGGCGCCGATGGCACGAGAGCGCACCTTGACGAGGAAGTCCTTTATGACCGGCAGCGAGACGTCGGCCTCGATCAGCGCAAGGCGCACTTCACGCAGCGCTGCGTCGACATCGGCCTCGGTGATCGCACCACGGCCGGTCAACCCGTCAAAGACGGAGGTCAGCCGATTGGTCAGGTTCTCAAACATTCACGTCCATGTCCGCGGCTTTTCCCGCGATTTGTCCAACACCTATCGCGCCCGCGGGCGCAACGCGCTGACGGACGTTGACCCCAGACCCATTGTCCGGGGCGGATCGGCATCGGGCGATCCAAGAAATTCGGGCCGGAACCTAGGGATCGGGGCCCCTTACTGTCAAGGCTGTTCCCCTGCCCTTTGGGCTGCCGACGGCCTGGTTAACCTGCGCAGATCGACGCGGCACCAGCCCTGCGGCGTCATCGGCACTGCGGGCTCAGCCACCTTCTGACGGCGGTTTTGACTAGCGGGGTCAGGGGGTGGCGCCTATATACACGCGCCATGGGTATCGCCTTCTACAAGATGAATGGCCTTGGCAACGACTTCGTGATCATCGATGCGCGGGCACAGGCGGTTGCGTTCAGCGCCGAGGCTGCCAAGCGCCTTGGCGACCGGCACCGGGGCGTGGGATTTGACCAGCTGATTTCGATCGAGACCGCGCAAGGGGGCGGCGACGTCCTCATGCGGATCTGGAACCCGGACGGCAGCCCGGCCGGGGCCTGCGGCAACGGTGCTCGCTGCGTTGGCGACCTCCTGCTGTCGGAAAGCGGAGGGAAAGCGGTGACAATCGCGGCGCCGGGCCGGCTGATCCGCTGCCAGCGCGAGGTGGATGGACGCGTCACCGTCGACATGGGCGAGCCGAAGCTCGAGTGGCAGGACATCCCGCTTGCCGAACGCATGGACACGCGCACGCTGGACATCAAGGTGGGTCCCATCGATGCACCGGTGCTGTTCGGCCCCTCGGCCGTGAACATGGGCAATCCGCACTGCATCTTCTTCGTGGAGAATGCGCAGGCCCATGACCTGCGCAAGATCGGGCCCATGCTCGAGCATCATCCCCTTTTTCCGGACCGCGCGAATATCAGCATTGCGCAGGTGCGCTCGAAGGGCGAGATCCGGCTTCGCGTCTGGGAGCGCGGTGCGGGCCTCACGCAGGCGTGCGGGTCGGCGGCGTGCGCGAGCGTGGTTGCGGCGGCGCGCAAGCGCCTGACGGACCGGCAGGTGCGGGTCGAACTTGACGGCGGGCTGCTCGACATCCACTGGCGCGAGGACAACCACGTCCTCATGACCGGCGCGACGGAGCTGAATTTCACGGGTGTGCTTGACGAGCGGTACTTTGCCAAGGGGGCCGCTTGAGCATCGACATCATCACGCTGGGTTGCCGGCTGAATACCTATGAATCGGAAGTGATGCGCGCAAAGGCGACCGAGGCCGGCCTCCAAAACGCGATCATCGTGAACACCTGCGCGGTAACAGCCGAGGCGGTGCGCCAGGCACGCCAGT
>JBILGJ010000383.1:0-2955 GCA_044351125.1 Micropepsaceae bacterium | reverse complement strand
GCGTGGGTAGTCGGTCTCTTTTTTCAATCAAATCGTTGTGATGCGCGGGCGGTGCGGGGCGGTGGTCTTGCGGGCCGGGGCGCTGTTTTGTCTTGGAGGTTTCAGAATGTCGAAGATCGTTGTGACCCGGGTGCCGGCGGACCGGCCGGGGACGATGCTGCTGGTGCGGTTCGGGGTGGTGATCGGGATCAGCCTGCTCACGCTGGGTGGCTGGCGTGTGCTTGAGATCGACCGCGAGGCGCAGCGCGCGCCGTGCATGGCGGCGCTCAGGGCGCATTATCCAGAGATCGTGGGAGGCGATGATGGCGACGAAGGTCAGCCAGGTGCAATGCACGTGGCTGGATGCGTGGCTCCCCGGGCCGGATTCGAACCAGCGACCAACCGGTTAACAGCCGGTTGCTCTACCACTGAGCTACCGGGGAATACCTGTCGCTCTGGACTACCGCATGGGCAGGGGCGTGCCTATATCAGAGCGCTTGTGCCCGCGAAAGCGGAAATACATGCATGGAGGTCAATCAATGGCGCATATCCGGATCGGGACCTACAAAATCCGCGTTCCGCGGAGCCGGGCGGGGCGAACGGCCTTGGGTGGGGCGCTTTTGGCGGGGGGCGCTTTCTGGTGGCTGCCGCTACTTGGCCTGTGGATGGTGCCGGCGGGGCTGGTGGTGCTGTCGGTCGATTCGCACCGCGTGCGGCGGTTCCGGCGACGCAACGAAGTGCGGACCCTGCGCTGGTGGCGCGCGCGCCGGCAGGCCTCGGCCTGACATCAGGCCCAAAGAAAAAGGGCCCGGCAAGAACCGGGCCCGAAGTTTGGGTAATGGTGGGGTGTCTTCATGGGAAGACGAGGGAGACATTGGTCCCAGATGGTTAACAAATGGTTAACGGTCGTGGCCGGGCCGACACGATCGGCGGTCGGGCCGGGCCTTCTTCTGAGATGGCGTGCAATCGTCTTTCGGTAACCCTCTGAAAAGGTTTGAGCGCAGTTTGCGTGTCTTCGTTTCGAGGGCGCGAAGAGAGGCGCGAAGTTGTGTTCCTGGGGACACAGTTTTCTTCCGGGCCCGGTTGTTGCGCGGCATCGTTTCGATGCTGGCGGCGCTGGTCGGGCACGGGAATCGGCGAGCGCGGGGTGCAGGAAGGGGCGCGACTCACGTGAGGCAATACGCGCGGGTGTTCGCCTGCGCGGGGCCTGGAGTTCGTTTTGAGGGGGGATGGAGGCGACGCCCGGAATTGAACCGGGGTACAAGGTTTTGCAGACCTCTGCGTAACCACTCCGCCACGTCGCCATCTGAAGTGGGCCGTTCCTATAGCAGAGACATTACGCGGGCTCAAAGCAGAATGCGCAGGCCGGCGCGATGGCCGGAAAGGCCTGATTGTCAGCGTGGTTGCCTGTGGCTATAAGCGGCTCTTCTCCCGTCACGATTTCCCCGGATTTCCGCGATGCAAGACATGTCGAAAGCCCGCCACTTCATGGTCGAGGGCCAGGTGCGCACCAATGATGTCACTGATTTGCGCATCGTTGAGCTCATGGGTCAGATCGCGCGCGAGCGCTTTGTGCCGGCCAGCCGGCAGGCGCTGGCTTATTCGGATGTGTGCGTCGAGGTGAAGCCGGGGCGCTTCCTGCCTGATCCGCGCAGCCTGGCCAAGCTGGTGCAGGCGCTCGAGATCAAGGCGGGTGACCGCGTTCTGGATGTGGCAAGCGCCACGGGTTATTCGAGCGCGCTGCTCGCTGGCCTGTCGGGCGATGTGACGGCGCTCGAGGAAGACGACGAGCTTGCGCGGGCGGCTTCGGCGAACCTGCGTGATGTTGCGCGACTCGGGCGGCTGGCTGGTGTTGTTGGTCCGCTGAAGCAGGGCTGCCCCCAACATGCGCCTTATGATGCCATCCTCGTGAACGGCGCTGTGGAAGAGATCCCGCAGGCGTGGACAGACCAGCTGAAGGAGGGTGGCCGGCTTGCGGTCATTCTCAACGGTGGTCCCGTCGGAAAGGCCAATCTGTGCGTGCGCAGGGCCGGGATACTGGGAAAAAGGGTTGTATTTGACGCAACGGTACCTGTGATACCGGGCTTCACGCGCGTCAAGACGTTCGCGTTTTAACTTCTGATTGTGTTGTCAAATCAGTAACTTGTTCCTATGAGTTAAGCCGGTATTTACGGTTTTTCTTATAAGCTGCTTATCGATAAGAGAAGTGGCAGGGGCTGGTGGCTGTAGTCATGTCGAACAACACATTTGGAATCATTGCGTCCCGTTTTCGTGCGGCGCTGCTTGTGAGTGTTTTCGCGGCGCCCTCGGCGCTGGCGGCTGACACGCTGACCGATGCGCTGGTCAAGGCGTACCAGAGCAATCCGCAGCTGATGGCCGAGCGCGCGAACCTGCGGGCGACGGACGAAGAAGTCGCGCAGGCAATTGCGCGCTGGCGTCCGACGATCACGCTGAACGGCGACTACTCGCGAATCGAAACCGAGAGCAAAAGCGATTTCCCCTCGAGCGTCATCGAGCGTCGCACCGATCCGTGGAGCGCGTCGGTCACCGCGTCGCAGACCGTCTTTGCCGGCGGCACGATCCTCGCGCAGCGCCGCCAGGCTGATGCGCAGGTGCGCGCCGGCCGCGCGCGGCTGCATTCGATCGAGCAGGGCGTCTTCCTTGATACGGTCACGGCCTACATGAATGTCGTGCGTGACGAGGCGGTGGTGAAGCTCAACAAGACCAACATCGAGCTTCTGCAGAAGCAGCTCGAGGCCGCGCGGGCGCGGTTCGATGTGGGCGAGATCACGCGCACGGACGTATCGCAGGCCGAGGCGCGGCTTGCTGCCGGGCAGTTCCAGCTGACGGCTGCGGAAGCCAACCTGATTGCCAGCCGCACCTTTTATGAGCGTACGGTCGGCGAGGCGCCGGGCACGCTCGAGGCCAAGCCCGAGGTTCCGGTGCTGCCCGAGAGCGAGACGGTTGCACGCGAGA
>JBILGJ010000382.1:0-2962 GCA_044351125.1 Micropepsaceae bacterium | reverse complement strand
CCAGGCCTTCGGCCTGATCGGCGTGCCCGGGGACCTCTGCATGCCGCTGGCCGTGGGAACTTCGCTTGCAACGATCATCCCGACATCGATCCGTTCGACCTTGAGCCATCACCGCCATGGGGCCGTTGACTGGCCTGTGCTCAGGGCGTGGGCCCTGCCGACAATCATCGGCGTCCTCGCCGGATCGGTAGCCGTGGGTTTCATTGGCGGTGACGGGTTGAAGTTTGTCTTCGCACTCGGGGCCGGCAGCCTCGGCCTCTTCATGTTGCTGGGGCGCGCCGACTGGCGCCTTGGCGAGCGCGTGCCGCTGGGCTGGGGCGCATGGCCCCTGGGTGGCGCGAACGGGTTTATCTCCGTGCTGATGGGGATCGGCGGAGGAACCTTCGGCGTGACCATCATGACCTTGTGCGGCGCCGCCATGCATCGCGCCGTTGCAACTGCCGCGGGATTTGGCGCCATCATAGCTGTCCCCGGAACGATCGGCATGGTCCTGAACGGATGGAGCCTTCAGGGCCTGCCGCCCTTGTCACTCGGTTATGTCAGTCTGCCGGGCCTGCTCTTGATCATTCCGGCAACGCTGCTCACCACCCCCATGGGGGTGGCGCTCGCCCACAGGATCGACAAGGCAACCCTGCGCCGCGCCTTCGGACTGTTCCTGTGCCTGACGGCCACGCGGATGGCGTGGGCCCTGTTGGCATGATAATGTCCCCACGGGCAGGGGAGAAAACACATGCGCTGGCTCTTGGGACTTCTCGCTGTCGTGGCTGCGGGCGTCGGCATCGGTCTGGTAATCGGACCCGGCATGCTGGAAAGCAGCCTGAACCGCGTCGAGCGCGCGACCCTGCCTGCGCCAGGTGATGAAGCCAAGGCCCTGCACGCCACGCTCGACATGGTGGACCTGCACGCGGATACGCTGCTCTGGGGGCGCGATGTGCTGCAGCGCGGCACGCGCGGCCACGTGGACGTCCCGCGCCTGGTCGAGGGACGGTTTGCCGTCCAGGTGTTCTCGACCGTCACCAAGACCCCGCGCGGGCAGAATTATGACCGCAATACCGGCGACACGGACTCGATTACATTGCTCGCCCTGATCAATGCCTGGCCTGCCAGGACGTGGAACAGCCTCACCGAGCGCGCCATTTTCCAGGCCGAGCGTTTGCAGCAGGCCGCGCGCACCGCGCCCGAGGCCCTGATGCTCCTCCTGCGCAAGGAAGACGTCCGCACGCTGATGAACGCCCGCACCGGCGGTTCCGGAATGATCGGTGGCCTCCTGTCGACTGAAGGGGCACATGCCCTCGAGGGGCGGATCGAAAACGTGCAGCGCCTGCGTGAGGCGGGCTACCGCATGATCGGCATGACGCATTTCTTCGACAACGAGGTCGGCGGCTCGCTTCACGGCGTGTCGAAGGAGGGGCTGTCACCCTTCGGTTTCCAGGCCGTCCGTGCGATGGAGGACGCCGGGATCATCGTCGACCTTGCGCATGCCTCCGAGCAGATGGTTTCCGATGTTCTTCAGGTCGCAACGAAGCCGCCCCTCGTTTCACACACGGGTGTGAGGGGGACATGCAACAGCGCGCGCAACCTGTCTGACGAGACCATGAAGGCGATCGCCGCGAAGGGGGGCCTGATTGGCATCGGGTACTGGAAGGGCGCAGTCTGCGACGACACGCCGGCCGGCGTGGCGAAGGCCATCCGCTATGCGGTAGACCTCGTGGGCGAGGATCATGTCGCCCTTGGGTCAGACTATGACGGGTCGACAACGGTGACCTTCGATGCCTCGGAAACCGCCATACTCGTTGACGCGATGCTGCGTGCGGGCCTGACGGCAGATCAGGTCCGCAAGATCACGGGTGGCAATGCCTTGCGCTTCCTCGAGGCGAACCTGCCGGACTGACGTTGCGTCCGATCAGAGCTTCTGGTCGTATTCGCCAACATGCGGATTGGCAGAGAGCCTGCCATCGATCTCGGCAAACATCCCCCGCATGCGCTCCTCGGACACCGGGCTCTCGACCACGACGACAAGGCTTGGCTTGTTCGACGAGGCGCGGACAAGGCCCCAGGTCCCGTCTTCGAGCGTCACGCGCACGCCATTGACCGTGACAACGTCGCGGATCGCAAGGCCCATGATCTGCCCACCGCGTGCGGCCATGGCCTTGTAGGCCGCCGTGACCTCTTCAACGACACCGTACTTGCGCTCATCGGCGCAATGCGGGGCCATGGTCGGCGATCCATAGGTCTTGGGAAGCCCGTCATAAAGCGCCGACATGGATGTCTTTCCGGCACGGTCGAGCATCTGCAGCGTCGCGATGGCTGCCACGATCCCGTCGTCATAGCCGCGCCCGATCGGTGCATTGAAGAAGAAGTGACCACTCTTCTCGAAGCCGGCCTGCGCCTTCAGGTCGTTCACGCGCCGCTTGATGTAGGAATGCCCCGTTTTCCAGTAATCGGTCTTCGCACCCAGCCGGATGAGCTCGGGATCTGTCAGGAACAAGCCCGTCGACTTCACGTCGACCACAAACTGTGCGCCCGCCTGCCGGCCGGCAATATCGCGCGCAATCAGCACGCCGATCTTGTCGGCGAAGATCTCGCGCCCCTTGTCATCCACCACGCCGCAGCGATCGCCATCGCCATCGAACGCCAGGCCAACCTCGGCCTTGTTGTGCTGGACCGCGTGCGACAGCGCGTGCAGCATCTTCAGGTCTTCAGGGTTCGGGTTGTAGCGCGGGAACGTGTAGTCAAGTTCGGCATCCATCGGGATCACCTCGGCGCCAATGCGCTTGAGGGCTTCGGGCGCAAACACGCCAGCCGTGCCGTTCCCGCATGCCGCCACCACACGGATGGGTCGCGAGAGCGTCTTTCCGCGCGTGACATCGGCAATGTACTTCTCGCGTATGCCGTCGACAGGCTTGTAGCTGCCACCGGCGCAGGCTCGCGCCCGTCCCGACAGCACGATCGACTTCAGCGC
>JBILGJ010000381.1:0-2967 GCA_044351125.1 Micropepsaceae bacterium | reverse complement strand
TCTTGCGCGTCACATTGCCAATGTGAAGCGCTTCGGCGTTCCCGTGGTCGTAGCCATCAACCGCTTCAGCGAAGACACGCCCGAGGAACTCGATGCCGTGCGCGAGGCCGCAGCGCGCCATGGCGCAAGCGCTATCATGGCCAGCCACTGGGCCGAAGGGGGCAGGGGGTGTGCAGAACTGGCGCATGAAGTCGCGCGGCTTGCAGAGGCGGGCGGAAGCAGTTTCCAGCCGCTCTATCCCGACAGCATGACACTTTGGGAAAAGGTTCGCACCATCGCAATCACCCTTTATGGCGCCGCAGAGGTGACGGCAGACAAGCCTGTGCAGCAGCGTTTCGACGAGCTGCAGGCTGCGGGCTTCGGCCACTTGCCGGTTTGCATGGCAAAGACGCAGTACTCCTTTTCGACGGATCCGCGGCGCGTGGGGGCGCCGTCGGGCCATGTGGTTGACGTGCGCGAGGTGCGCCTCTCGGCCGGCGCGGGATTTGTCGTGGTCATTACCGGCGACATCATGACCATGCCGGGTCTTCCGCGTGTGCCTGCTGCCAACAGCATTCGTCTGAATGCGCAGGGTCTTGTGGAAGGTCTGTTCTAGGGGCGCGGGTCAGGAGGGGCGCGCACAAGCCACCGGTTGCTGGCGGCTGCCGATGGCTCGGCTAAAATCGGGGCCCAAGGTGATTCGTTCCCGAGAGGTGACTGCCATGAATAAGATTGTGCTTGCAGCCGGTTTGAGTGCGATCACCATGTTTGCGCCCGTTGCGCCGGCGCTGGCCGACGGCCCGGCGCCAGCCGCGACCATGTCCAGCCCCCGATCGGGCGCCTATGTCGGTGCACGCATCGGCCACGGCTGGCTCGACGCCACGGCGCGGTCGGGCGGAGAAGAACAGGATTACGAGCCCGCTGGAGGCTTTGCCGGCATCCTGGCAGGCTACGACCTGCCCCTGCAGGGCCCCTGGATCATCGGCGGTTCACTGGATTTCATGACCGGTAACGAGCGCGGGTCACTGTCACTGTCAGGGCCGGTGATCTTCAAGGTCGACCAGCAATGGGAGGCAAGCCTGCGCGGTCGCGTGGGTTATGCAGTGGGCGGTGTCCTGCCTTACGCAACAGCCGGCGTGAGCTATGGCTCGTTCAAGACCCAGTACAGCCAGGTGTCGCTACCCTTCCTCACCACAGAAAGCCAGGATTTCGGCTGGACGCTGGGCGCCGGCATCGATGTGCCGGTGGATGACCGTTTGGCGCTGGTCCTTGAATACCGTTACACCGATTATGGCAACGACATTGACGCAAGCACTGCCGACGGCCCCTACGAGGTCCGCGCGAGCAAGGTCTATCTGGGTCTCAATTACAGCCTGTGATGCACAGGCTTAGCAGTGGTCAGCCGCGCCCCTGCGCGACTGCCCACGCATAGAGCGAGACAGCGGCGGCATTCGACACATTCAGGCTGGGCATGGCATCGGTCGTGGGAAGCCTCACGCTGGCGTCGCAGTTCTCGCGTGTGAGCCGCCTGAGGCCCTCACCCTCCGAGCCAAGGACCAGCACGGTGTCGCGCCTCAGGTCGAGCGTCTGCAGCGTTTCGCGTGCCTCGTCTGCAAAGGCGAGGCGTTGGAACCCCTCGCGCCCCAGCTGCTCGAGCGTGCGCGCGATGTTCACCACCGGGATCACGGGGACGGTCTCAAGGGCACCACTCGCAGCCTTGGCCAGTACGCCATTGAGAGGAGGGGAGTGCCTGTCCTGCACAATCACTGCGCTGGCGCCAAAGGCGGCAGCTGAGCGAATGACCGCACCAAAATTATGGGGATCGGTGACCTGATCCAGCAGCACCAGGCAGCAGGGCCGGCGGCAGCTCTCAAGCACGGACATGATGTCCTGCTCCTCCAGGGGCAGCACCTGCAGGGCAAGCCCCTGGTGAACCGCCTCGCGGGGGACGACGCGGGAAATCGTGGTGGGGTCGGCGGTCTCGACTTGGACCTTCCGCCGCTGGGCCTGCGCGAGCAGGCTTGGATCAACCCCTTGACTTGCAAGTAGTTTTCGGCACTTTCTCGAAGGGTTTTTCAGCGCCGCGGTCACGGCATGGGTGCCCCAAAGCCATAGCTGGCCCCCGTCGTTGCCCCGGTCCTTGTGCCCGCCTTGCCGGTGCCCATCTCTCTGTCTGGTCATTGTGCCGCCCCGAAAGAGGGGGGAAGATACCGGTTAACCAGTTGACAAGCCATGGATGTTTTCGCCATAAGCCCCGCTCTCATGCCCCCGTAATGGTGGGCAGACGCAGGCGCGATCCCAAGACATAGGACAATATTCACAAGCATTCGAAGCAACAACGCACGTGGGCGACGGCACGCGCATCGTTTTTTGGGGGAGTGTCCCGAGTGGCAAAGGGGGCGGACTGTAAATCCGCTGGCTTACGCCTTCGTAGGTTCGAGTCCTACCTCCCCCACCATCCACCGCTGAAGTCCCGGCAGGGTCTTCGCGGCAGATGAGGACGAGACAACATTACGGCACAGGGCCGTCATGCGTACAACGTGTTTTTTGCTGCAGGCTTTGGAGAGTAGGACACAGAGGGCAACAGGAACGGGACGAAGACAAGCGGGTGTAGCTCAATGGTAGAGCAGAAGCCTTCCAAGCTTACGACGAGGGTTCGATTCCCTTCACCCGCTCCAGTTTCATGCCGTGTCCCCATGTGCAGGGTTCGCTGTTGAGCGACGTTGAACGATTTGATTTGATTTAGGGAATGTACGAATGGGCAAAGCAAAGTTTGAGCGGAACAAGCCGCACTGCAACATTGGCACGATTGGGCACGTTGACCACGGGAAGACGTCGCTGACGGCAGCGATTACGAAGGTTCTGGCGAAGGCTGGCGGCGCGAAGTTCACGGCGTATGACCAGATCGACAAGGCACCTGAAGAGAAGGCGCGCGGCATCACGATCTCGACGGCACACGTTGAGTACGAGACGGCGAACCGTCACTAT
>JBILGJ010000380.1:0-2974 GCA_044351125.1 Micropepsaceae bacterium | reverse complement strand
TCGTTGAACACCGCGTCGATCGAGGCATGGTCCGTGACATCGCACGGCATGACCAGCTTCGAGCCCACGCTGTCGGCCAGCGGCACCACGCGCTTCTTCAGCGCATCACCCTGGTAGGTGAACGCAAGCTCACCCCCCTGGTCGTGTACCGCCTTGGCGATGCCCCATGCGATGGAACGGTCATTGGCGACCCCCATGATGAGGCCGCGCTTGCCCTTCATTAAACCGTTGTTTTGGCTCATGTTTCAGCCGTCGCGAAAACCGCGTCTCTCTGCAATCAGTGGAAGCCGGCAACGCTAGTCATTTTCACCGCGCGGGTCAAACCGGAGGCCCCATCCCGCGACAAGCTTGCGTGGAAGTCGTTAACGCGCCCGGGCCGCGCATTCAGTTGAGATCGACGGCAAACCGCTTCAGGTCTGCAAGGTCGCAGTGCGAAAGCGCACCCGCCTGTGTCGCGCGCAACACGACCCTCGGCGCCATGCCGGCGACGAAAGCTTCCTGCCAGCGCGGCGCGCACAGACACCATTTGTCACCGGGTTTGAGACCGGGAAACCCGAACTGCGGCACCGGCGACGACAAGTCATTCCCGCGCGCCTTCGAGAAGGCGAGGAACTCCGCCGTCATCACGGCACACACGGTGTGTGACCCGCGATCCTCAGGCGCCGTGTTGCAGCAACCGTCACGGAAGAAACCTGTCAGCGGCTCATGGCTGCAGGGTTCAAGCAACCCGCCCAGCACATTCAACTGTGCCGGCCTGCGCCCGCCACCACCACCGCGCTCCTGGTAGGCCATGAACCAATCTCCTGTTTCCGCAGCATTCTGGTGTGTCACACCCTGCCGGAACAGAAGAGCCAGTGTCGCACGCCCCCTCTACGCCCTCAATCCCGCAGCATCAGATGCAGGAACTGGTTGTGCGGGCTTGCTGCATAGTCCGCAAACGGCGCACCGGGCTGGAACCCATGGCGCAGGTAGAGCGCAAGCGCCGCATCGAAAGCAGCCGACGTGCCGGTCTCCAGGCTGACCCGCCGATAGCCGCGCGACCGCGCCAGCGCCAGCAGGTGCTTGAGGATCGCCTCGCCCACACCCTTGCGCAGGTGCTGCGGGTCGGTCCGCATCGACTTGATCTCGCCGCTCGTGTCATCCAGCGCCTTCAGCGCACCGAACCCCAGCAGGTCTTCGCCGTCCCACGCTGCGAAGAACCGCACCTCCGGCACATCAAGTGCCGCGCGATCCAGCACATAGACCGTCTCTGGCGGTGACGACCCTCGCATGCCCTGCACATGAAGCGAGAGCAGGGCCACAACGCGTGGATCGTCGAAGTCGATCGGCTTGATGTCCATGGGATCACCCTGCAGGAATGAGAATCTCATGCTACGAGCCACCCCCGTGCGTCGCAGCGCGTCGCAATGGCGCATGCGCAGGGGCCAGGTGCGACACCGCCCCCTGTTAACCTCATTCCTCCAAAAAAGAGTCACGCAAACGACATCCCGGCGTCACTCCATTGCGTCACCAAGACCCTGCGGCCAACGGGGCTTGATTCGAGGGGACACCACCCGAGCCCATGGCCACGCAAGGGAGTGGCGCATGCTGGCATTTGGAAATTCGCGAGAGGGTCGCAACCCCTTCACCGCGCTCGCACGCGCAAGACACAAGGCGCCTGCGCGCAGGCCACCGGCGGGGCAGGGCAGCATGACCGGTAGCGAAAAGCCCGTGCGCCACAAGCGCCGCCACCGCACGCTCTGGATTTCCGACATCCATCTCGGCACCCGCGGCTGCAAGGCAGAGCTTCTTCTCGACTTTCTGCAACACAATGACAGCGACCTTCTCTACCTCGTCGGCGACATCGTCGATGGCTGGCGGCTGGCCGGCGGCTGGTACTGGCCCTCAAGCCACAGCGAGGTGGTCAACGAAATACTGCGCAAAGCCGCAGGCGGCACGCGCGTGATCTATGTCCCCGGGAACCATGACGAGTTCCTGCGCGACTACACGGGCCTCTGCCTCGCCGGCATCGAGGTCAGGTATGAAGCCATGCACGAGACGGCTGACGGCCGAAAATTGCTTGTCATGCATGGCGATCACTTCGACAGCGTCGTCACCTATGCGCGCTGGCTGGCAAAGGCGGGCGACCATGCCTATGAGCTGGCGCTGCTCATGAATGACTGGGTCGCCTTCATCCGGCGCAAATGCGGCATGCCCTACTGGTCGCTCTCGCAGTGGCTCAAGCTGCGCGTGAAGAACGCAGTGGAATACATAAGCCGCTTCGAGACGGCCGTCGCCCGCGAGGCCGAGCGCCGCGGCATTGACGGCATCGTCTGCGGCCACATCCACAAGGCCGAGATCCGCCGCATCGGCGACGTTCTTTATTGCAACGACGGCGACTGGGTCGAGGGTTGCACGGCACTGGCCGAGGATGCCTATGGCAACCTCAACATCATCGACTGGGCGCGGGAAGTCTCGCGCGCGGCGCGCCAGCCCCACATCGGCCTTTTGCAGGCAGCGGAATAGGGCACAACGCAGGGAGGTCTGCTTCATGCGCATCCTGATTGCAACCGACGCCTGGGAACCGCAGGTCAACGGGGTCGTCCGCACCCTTCAGGCCACGGCCCGCGAGCTCGTCTCCAGGGGACATGACGTGCGCATGGTCACGCCGGATGGTTTTGCGACAATCCCGCTGCCGACCTATCCCGAGGTCCGCCTCGCTGTCTTTGCAAAGGCGCGGATGATGGACGAGATCGCCCGCTTCCGGCCGGATGCGATCCACATCGCAACCGAAGGGCCCATCGGGCTTGCGACGCGCCAGGTCTGCCTGCAGCAGGGATTGTCGTTCACGACCAGCTTCCACACCCGTTTCGCCGAATATGTCGAGGCACGTACCGCGTTGCCCGCAGCCTGGACCTATCCCCTGATCCGCTGGTTCCACCAGCCAGCCGCCCGCACCATGGTGTCGACCGACAGCCTGCTGGACGAGCTGCGC
>JBILGJ010000379.1:0-2975 GCA_044351125.1 Micropepsaceae bacterium | reverse complement strand
TTTGCCGGCATGGGAAGCTCGGCATCCGTCGAATCCCTTACCAGGAGGACAATCGCCGATTTCCTGCGGAGTGTTGATGAAGGTGACTGCCGTGCTGCGCCAGCGCCGGCCGGCATGCGCATCGACACCAAATAGGTAGGTGGCTCCCTCTGCGCTTCCACAGCGAACCGGCGACGGGGAAAAGTAAGGCAGCCGTCATCAGTTCGGCGTTGCAAATCGTCGAACAGACGCTGATTTTGGCCGACCGGGATCGGAGGTGCCATCGTGACTGACGTGAAAGTCCTTTTCTTTGCTTGCGCCATTTTCGTCGGCGCCGCTCTCTCCTGTCCCTGGATTTCCAACGCGGCACCCGAGCAGCGAACGCTGTCGCACGAAGGAATCGCGCGTGAATACTTCGCACAGGCGCCGATGGGCAAAGGGGCGCCCCGGGCCGTCGTGATCGCGCTTCATGGCGGCACGCGACCGGCCTCCGACATCCTCACGCGCAGCGCCTGGCCCGATGTGGCGATGCGCCATGGCTTCATCCTTGTTGCGCCACAGGGCGTGAACAACCAGTGGAACGATGGCCGCAAGCAGACAATTTCGGGCAAGGTCTCGACGGCCGACGATGTCGGGTTCATCGCACGGCTCATTGAAGAGATCGTCGCGAAGGATGGCGCAGACCCCGCGCAGGTCTTTGTGACGGGCCCCTCCAACGGCGGCATGATGTCCCTGCGCCTTGCGTGCGATCGCGCGGACCTGTTCGCTGGCATTGCGCCGACGATCGCGGCGATGCCGGTGGCGATGCGCGAGGCCTGCAAGCCCGCGCGCCCCGTGCCCGTGATCATGATGGCGGGAACGGCCGATCCGCTCATGACCTATGATGGCTCTGCGGCGGGGCGGTTGTTGCAGCGCCCGCGGGATCCCATGTCCAGCATCCCGGAGACCTTCGCCTTCTGGGCGCGGATCAATGGCTGCGGAATGCCGGCGCGGGAGGAAAACCTGCCCGATCTCGATCCATCCGATGGCTCGACCATCACGTTGATGACGGGTGTCAATTGCAGGTTTGCGCCCGTATCGCTCTACCGGGTGAATGGCGGGGGCCACAGGGAACCCTCGCTCTCGCGGGAGAATGAGGGCCAGGGACCAATTTCGCGGATGCTCGGGCCCCGGAACCATGACATCGAGGCGGCCGAGGCCATCTGGTCGTTCCTGAGCAAGCGGCGATAAGCGCACGATTGCGGCGAGCGAAAAGATGACAGGGAGCGACGATGTCGCCAGTCCCTGCCACAAACATCCCGCAAAAGCCTGCCCGTGATTTCGAACAAGCCGACCTCGTCCAATTCATATTATCTTGACGAGCAGTCTTCCTTTAATGAAGCAATGGCATGACAACGTTCAGCGCACTGAGAAATCCGACAACTTATCTTTTCTTCACTGGCAAGGGGGGTGTGGGAAAGACCTCCCTGAGCTGCGCAACAGCCATTGCCTTGGCAGATCGGGGCTTGCGCGTACTGCTGGTCAGTACGGACCCGGCCTCCAATCTTGACGAAATGCTTGGCGTCGAACTCTCGAACAAGCCGTGCCAGGTTCCCGAGGTGCAGGGGCTGTTCGCGATGAATATTGACCCCGAGGCTGCGGCTGCCGACTATCGCACACGGGTGCTTGACCAGCTGGGCGCCGGGGCAACCGAGGATGAAAAGTCGACGGTGCGGGAACAACTCTCGGGTGCCTGCACGACAGAGATCGCGGCCTTCGATGAGTTTGCAGGATTGCTTGCGGGCGACGCGTCGGGTTTCGACCACATCATATTCGACACGGCTCCGACGGGTCATACGCTGCGGCTGCTCAGCTTGCCGAAGGCGTGGACAGGCTTCCTGGAGAATAACGATCGCGGAGCGTCGTGCCTTGGCCCACACTCCGGGCTGAAGATGCAGGAGGATCGATTCCGCGAGGCTTTGCGATGCCTCGGCGATCCTGCCCAAACGACGATTGTGCTGGTGACGCGTCCGGACCGTAGCGCGATCCGTGAGGCGGCGCGAACTTCAGGTGAATTGAGTGCGCTTGGCCTGTCCAATCAGCTACTGGCCGTCAATGGCCGGTTCCACGCTGCCGATGGAGGGGACGCCGTTGCTTCGGCAATGGCACGCGAGCAGGACGATGCCCTTGCCGCGATGCCAGCCCTGCTTGCCTCGCTACCACGGGATGAGTTTCCGCTTCTCGGCTTCGACATGGTGGGATTGCCGGCACTCCGGGCAATGATCTCGCCGGTGGCGCCAATGAAGACTGTCGTTGATGCAGATGACGCTCCGCCGGATTTACCGGGCCTCTCTCGGCTCGTCGACGAGATCGCCGGGGGCGAGCGGGGTCTTGTCATGGTCATGGGCAAGGGCGGTGTCGGCAAAACCACCATCGCCTCGGCGATCGCCATTGGACTTGTCGCACGGGGCCACGCTGTTCATCTGACGACCACAGACCCTGCCGCGCATCTGGCGTTCGTGGTCGGCGGCGACATGCCGGGCCTGACGGTAGACCGGATCGATCCGGCCGCCGAAACGGAACGTTACGTCGAAAAGATCATGACATCCCGTGGCAGAGATCTCAGCGAGCCCGAAAAGGCTTTGCTCCGAGAGGATCTGGCGTCTCCCTGCACGGAAGAAGTCGCCGTTTTCCACGCCTTCTCTCGTGTCGTTGCAGAGGCCCGAAGCTCGTTTGTGGTGATCGATACCGCCCCGACAGGGCATACGCTTCTGCTTCTGGATGCGACCGGCGCCTACCACCGGCAGATGACGCGTGACTTGGACACCGGCGCCATTGGCCGGGTCACGACGCCGCTGATGCGGCTTCAGGACGCAAACTATACACGTGTCATCCTCGTTGCTCTTCCCGAGAGGACCCCCGTGTCAGAGGCTGGTGCCTTGCAGGATGATTTGCGGCGGGCCGGCATCGAGCCCTATGGCTGGATCATCAACAAGAGCATGGCTGCAACCGGCACA
>JBILGJ010000066.1:0-10058 GCA_044351125.1 Micropepsaceae bacterium | reverse complement strand
TGTACATGAAGCTCGACGCCAGGGGTGTCGGTCCGCATGGGGGTTGTGCGCAGGTCAAGCAGGCCAGCGGCGCTCGTGCCGATGAAAATCGCGGCGCCCTCGAGGTTTCCAAGTGCGTCGGGCTGCTCGAGGACCTTCCAGGCCGGGATCCTGCGTGCTGGCTGGTCCTGCGTGAAGTGGATCCACATCTGTCCGTCGATCGTCGACGGAATGACGATCGGGCCCACCTTGACGGATATGATGCGGTGCGGCTGGCCGACAGCCAGTTCGCCGCCACCGCCTGCCATCTTGACCTGAATGGTGGGGTAAGAGCCTGTCGCCTGTCCGACGGCCACCCGCAGGGTTTCCAGTGCGAGGCCCGGATAGGCCTCGGCGTGGTTGCGGTTCACCATGCCGATGAACAGCGGCACCCGCCTGATGATCCCGTCATCGTCGGTGATGGTGTTGAAGGCGCCAGTGCCGGGGGCTGCCTGCTGCAGCAGGTCCAGCGGCACGGTGGCTCCGGGAAGCGACTGCACGGCCTCGACGAGGCGGCTTTCCGGGTCGCCCACGCGCGCCACACCGGCCTTCAGGATCGGTTTGCGGCCGGTATCGGTTGCGCCAAGGATGAAGCCGAGCACGCTGGGACTTTCCTTCAGCGTCTGCGCGAACACTGCATCGTTGTCAGGCAATGTGGTGAGTTGCTGGCGTGCCGTGTCCCAGTCGGCGCCTTCCGGCAGGCTGCGGGCAATGGCTGCGGGCGAGGTACGGTCTGCCTCCGGGAATACCATGTCCCAGGATATGACCCCAACGCCGGCGCCCTGAAGGTTGCGCGTCAGTGTTGCCAGGGTCGTGCGCGGCCATGGCCATTGTCCGATCCGCCTGATGCTCTCCTCGTCGACGTCGACATAACGTACGGCCGTGTCAACGTAGGGGCGGGGGGCGGCGTTCTGGTAGAAGTCAAAGACCTTGTTGCGCTGGCCTTCGAGTATGCGCCCGAAATCGTTCCACTGGATGAAGAGCGCAAGGAAGAGGACGGCCCAGGGCACGAAGCCCAGCCACTGCATGATCCCCGCCAGCCCTGCCATCTGCAGCGCTCCGAGGCGTGTGGTGGCGTCGCGTTGTGACATGTTTGACTTAGGCCCCCGCCGCCTGCTTGCGGTCCTGGAAGTCGTAAAGCCTGTCCCAGAGCGTGTCGAGGCCTGAAAGTGCGGCGCTCAATCCGGGGACAGCCATGCGGTCGCCGTCCTGCGCCAGAAATCCGAGGCGCCGGAGCTTGGCGAGCGCATCGTCGACCTCGAAATCGACCGAAATGCCCATGGACCTTTCGAGCCACGCCTCGATCCTGCGGTCGAGTTCGGCACTGGTTGCGACAGGGCCGTGCACCAGCAGGGCGTGATAGGCGAGGATGACTTCCTTGATTTCCTGGTCTTCAGCGGCGCCGATGAGCGTGTCGAAGACACCGGTCTCGTTGTTCACGTTGCGGAAGTAGACATTGTCAGCCAGGCGCTTCTGGTAACGCAGCTTGCGGAATGAGTAGCTGGCGTACTGGCGGAACATGAATGCGCCGGCGCCAACAAGGGCAGACAGGGCGCCGATGGCCTTCATCATGTCGTGCTGTTTCACTGTCCCCGAAATGCCGAGGAGTGCGCCGACCAGCACCAGCATTACCGAGAGGGCCGGCAGGATGTTCAGGGCAACCGGTATGCCGCCGAGCAGTGCAGGGCCGCCGATCAGGATTGCATCCTTGCGGCTCATGACGACCTCAACGCCGGGCAGCAGCATTGGCAGTTCGTTGCGTGCAACGTTTCGGAAGGACTTGACCAGGATGCTGCCGGGTCGTGCGTCACCTGGCAGGTGCCTGCGTTCCTGCAAGTGCTCGCTTTGCCGGAAGCGCACGAATATGACCACGTCGTCGAGTACGTCCTCGCGCCATTCGCGCTTGCGCAGAAGCCGGCGCCTGCTCATGCGGTCCTCGCGCACGCCGCGATAAAAGATGCGGGCAGTTTCGTACTGGTGGTGCGGGGTACGCGTCTGGACCTCGAGATGAGGGTGGGAGCTGGGCGGTCCCGTGAAGGCCTGCCGGTCAAGCTCCTCGAAGTTTGCCTGTTTCAGCACATCCACCAGACCTTGCTCGAGTTCGGCATGGAGCGAAGTGGTTGCGGTCGTGTCCGTTTCCTCTGTCAGGCGTGCGTGGAGGTCTTTCAGTCTTGACAGGCGTGCATAGAATTCATGGTGAAAAAAGGCGCCAAGGAAGTTGCACAGTGTGCGAAAGCGCTGGGCGTCCGGTGGTGCGAGGGCATCGTGCGCAAGCGCATCGACGAGGGTCGAGCGTCGCACGCGAATGGCGTGCATCGGCAGGCGCTGCCTGCGATCGTCTTGCTTTGTGCTTCCGGCGGTGGCTTTCCTGACCGACATGTCCATGTGCCCTGCGGCCCTGGCCCTTCTTGCCCCATGCTCCACGCGTTAATGGTGACCGGATTTTCGTTTGTCTGGCCTGCAATACAAGGACGGATCGTGTGACCATGGCCACTGCCGTGGCTTGCGTGCCTTTCATGTGACGCTTTGGGCGACAGGCCCGCCTTGTCGCTGGACTGTGCAAAGGGCAAAATTGCGACTCAGTCAGTGGGCTGGCTGCCGGGGGGCGGCGTTAACGCATGTCGGATCAAGCAGTTCAAGGGCGGGCGTGGCTGGAAGTGGCTGATGAGGCTCAGTCGCTGACGCTGCGGGCCTGCGGTGACTGGATTGTGTCGCATGCGGCTGCCATCGAAAACGAGCTGCGCTTGCTCGACATGTATGGCCGAGAGGCCGTGACCGTTGACCTTTCCGGGCTTGTGCGCCTCGACACGGCGGGGGCCTGGCTGGTCCACCGGACCCGGCGCAGCTTCGAGCGCGCAGGGGCAAAGGTCACGATAGTCGGCGCCATTCAAGCCCATGAAACCCTGCTTGATGCGGTTGCGCGCGGGGACAGGCAGCTCGCGCCCGAGGACGCGCCCGACGGGCCGCTGCTTCAGATCGTCATTCGCATGGGCCGGGCGCTCCATGAGGCGGGCAAGACAACGCGTGCGATCGTTGCGTTCCTTGGCCTGGTGCTTGAGACGCTTCTGCGCACGCTGGCCAATCCCCGTCGGCTGCGCGTAACCTCGACGGCCTATCACATGGAGCAAGCTGGTCTGAATGCGGTCCCGATCGTCTGCATGATCACCTTCCTGATCGGCGCCGTGATGGCCTATCAGGGCGCGGAGCAGCTCAAGCGCTTTGGTGCCGAAGTGTTTGCCGTCAACCTGCTTGCGGCCGGGTTCCTGCGCGAGATCGGCATCCTGCTGACTGCAATCATGGTCGCGGGGCGCTCGGGCAGCGCATTCACGGCGCAGATCGGCTCGATGAAATTGCGCGAGGAGATCGATGCGATGCGCACGATGGGGCTCGATCCTGTCGAGGTTCTCGTGCTGCCGCGCGTGATTGCTCTGGTCGTCATGGTTCCCGTGCTTGGCTTCATTGCGTCGATGATGGGGCTTCTCGGGGGTGGTCTTGTGCTGTGGCTTGAGCTCGGCATGTCGCCAGCCATGTATGTGGAGCGGCTGCACGCGGCTGCCGAGTTCTGGGATGGAGCCGTTGCATTCGTGAAGGCACCTTTCTTCGGGCTCATGATTGCGCTGATCGGGTGCTTCGAGGGTCTCAAGGTGTCGGGGAGTGCAGAGTCCGTGGGACAGCGCACCACGGCATCGGTCGTCGAGGGCATCTTTACCGTCATCGTCGTCGATGCCGTATTCTCGATCCTGTTCCTGAAGCTCGGCATCTGACGCATGGCAAATGACGCGATCATTTCAGTGCGCGGGATCCGCAACCAGTTTGGTCGGCAGGTCATCCATGACGGCCTTGACCTGGACATTCGTCGCGGCGAGGTGCTTGGCATCGTCGGCGGATCCGGCACGGGCAAATCTGTCCTGCTGCGTACCATCCTCGGGCTGAACAAGCCCGTTGCGGGGCGCATCGAGGTCTTCGGGCATGTGCGTGGCGAGATGACCGAGGCGCAGGAGCGGGCCGTCGAGCGGCGCTGGGGGGTGCTCTTCCAGGATGGTGCCCTGTTCTCGTCGCTGACCGTGGCACAGAACGTCCAGGTGGCGTTGCGCGAGCATCTCGACATGCCGCAATACCTGATGGACGAGATCGCAGCCGTGAAGATCGCGCTGGCCGGGCTTCCGCCGGAGGCGGGGCCGAAATACCCATCCGAGCTATCCGGCGGCATGCGCAAGCGTGCCGGCCTCGCGCGGGCGCTGGCGCTCGATCCGGAGGTGTTGTTCCTGGATGAGCCCACGGCGGGTCTCGATCCGATCGGAGCGGCGGCATTCGACGACCTGATTGCAGACCTGCAGGCCACCCTTGGATTGACCGTGTTCATGGTTACCCATGACCTCGACAGCCTTTATGCCATCTGTGACCGCATCGCGGTTCTCGCGGAAAAGCGTGTGCTGGTGACGGGAACCATTGACGAGATGGCCGCGCAGGCGCATCCGTGGATCCGGGAGTATTTTCATGGTCCGCGGGGGCGGGTGGCGGTGGCCGCCCGGGACCGCAATGCTGCCGGCCTGAAAGAGAAGGGGGAGAGTTGATGGAGACACGTGCACACCATCTGCTGATCGGCAGCTTTGCTATCGGCATATCGGTCATGACCGTGCTGTTCCTGATGTGGATCGGGAAGTTCGAGTTCAATCGCCAGTACGAGATCTACATGTTGCGCTTCGAGGGTTCGGTCTCGGGCCTCGGCATGGCGGCGGATGTGCTTTACAACGGCATCAAGGTGGGCGAGGTCATTGACCTCAAGCTTGATCCCAAGGACCCCTCGCATGTTCTCGTGCAGATCCAGGTCGAGCGTACCACGCCTGTGAAGACGGATTCCTATGCAAGCCTTGAGACGCAAGGCCTTACAGGCGTGGCGGCCATCCTGATTGCCGGGGGCTCGAGCAAGGCCGAGAAGATTCCGGTTCAGGAGGGCGAGTACTATCCCTTCATCGAGACGCGCAAGTCGGATTTCCAGAAACTGTTTGCCGGTGCGCCCGAGCTGATCAACCGGGGGAACGCGGTGCTCGACAGGCTGTCGACCTTCCTCAGCAACGACAACGGGGACAAGTTCGGCCGCACGATCGAGAATGTCGAGCGGCTTACCGGGAACCTGGCGCGTGCCTCTGACAAGTTCGATTCTATCGCCAGCAATCTTGACCGCATTATTGCCGGTGACGCCAAGGGGACGCTTGCTGACGTGCGCGGCGTTGCCGATGAACTTCGCCAGATCATGGCGGATGCGCGAGGACCCCTGAAGGACTTTGCGCGACGCGGGTTGCCGGAGCTGTTGCTGACGATCAGCGATGCCCGGCAGATGATCGCATCGGTTGATCGTGCTGCGCAGCGGCTCGAGAGCAGTCCCTCGTCGCTGCTGTTTGGCGACAAGGCGCCGGAGTACAAGTCGGGAGGGCCCCGCTGATGCGTGCCAGCCGTGTTGTCGTCGCCGTCCTGGCGGTATCGCTCGCCTCGTGCAGCCTGCCGAACATCGGGTCGGGGCCGCCGCCCGATCTCTATGTGCTTTCGCCGAAAAGCACGTTTCCCGATGACCTTCCCACGGTCGACTGGCAGCTCGTGGTCGAGGAGCCGTCGACCGCGAAGGGCATCGATACCGATCGCATCGCCATTGCGCCGCATCCGCTTGAGGTCAAGTATCTTGCCGGCTCGCGCTGGGCGGACCGCGCGCCGCGCATGATCCAGCAACTCATGATCCAGTCCTTCGAGAACTCGCAGAAGATCGTCTCGGTGGGGCGGCAATCGATCGGCTTGCGTTCGGATTTCGTGCTGAAGATGGAGCTGCGGGAGTTCCAGGCCGAGAAGACAGCCGATGGCGGGATGCAGGTACGGGTGCGGCTCAACCTGAAGCTCGTCCGGCAGGCTGTCGGCATGATCGTCGCTTCGGAGAGCTTCGAGTCCATCAAGCCTGCGGCCAGCGAGAACGTCTCCGACATCGTGCAAGCCTTCGACGATGCCGTGGGCGCCGTGTTCAAGCGGGCCGTTGGCTGGACGCTGAAAGCGGGTGACAACAACAAGACGCGTCAGCCCAAGGACTGGGACTAGGGCTTGTGGTTCAATCCCTGAGCTCGAACAGCATCAGCAGGGTCTGCTGCAGCGGACCGTTGAAATTATCGTCCGAGAGGGCGTAGACGAGCGTGCGTCCACCCTCGTCGGTACGGACCGACAGTCCTTCCATGTTGTCGATGACATAATCCATGCCGGCCTCGGCAATGACCTCGCCCCTGATGGGGCTACCCTGCTCGAGGCTGCCCAAGGGGAAGCGGCGCATTGCAAAGCCGATGCCGCCGGTGCGGCTGAAGCGGCGTTCGAGGGTCAGGACATCGCCGCCGGGCAGCTGTCGGGCGTCGGTGATCTCGTAGGGGGCGCGGGCCACGATGGAGAGTGCCTCGTCCTTGCCGCCCTGCGGATCGATCAGCCAGCCGCGCGTTTGGCCGGCCTTGTCTGTCAGGCCCTCTGTCAAAGCCAGCAGCCTCCCATTGCGCAACAGCTCGAGTGCTTCGAGGCCGCCGTTGCCTGGGGCTTTCGCGAGGCCTTCCGGCACGGGAACCGCGCGGGCAGCGGCGTCGAGGCCGTCCCGGCCGAAGGCGTAGGCCCAGATGCGGTGGTCGCCCTCAAAGCTGACATAGATGGTGCCGTCGAGCGTGCCGGCGAGGCCCTCGGCATCGCCCTGCTTGCCGGAGAGGGGTTTGCCGTCCTCGTCGCGCAGCGGGGCGATGCGTGTGCCCTTGATGCCCGAGAGGCGTCCCTTGTCGTAGGCGAGCTCTCCCGTGAGCCAGTGGCTTGCATCGGTGATCGCGAGAAAGCGCTTGCCGTCGGGGGACACGATGAGCCCCGAGAGGCCGCCGAAGTCGCTGTCGGGCGAGGTAAGCTTCAGGGTGCCGAGGTGATGCAGCTTGCCCAGGGTCCTTGCGTCCCGGTCGGCATAGGCGAGCGGCAGCGATTTTGACATGATCTCGATGGGGCGCGCCTTTTCCTCGGCGCAGGCGACCGTGCTGGCCAGGGAGAGGATGATGGTGGCGAGAACAAGCGGCAGGCGGGGCATGGCGCTAACCAGCCCGCGCGGGTGCCTTGCGGCGCTGGGGGCGCAGCGGTTGCCCGCGCGACGCTCTGTCCGATGCCTTGCCCGTGTCTTCGTCGAAAAGTTCGGCGAGCTTGTCGGTCATGGCGCCGCCGAGCTGCTCGGCGTCGACGATCGTCACGGCGCGCTTGTAGTAGCGGGTCACGTCATGGCCAATGCCAATGGCGATGACTTCGATGGGCGAGCGCGTCTCGATCGTCTCGATCACCTCGCGCAGGTGCTTCTCGAGGTAGTTGCCCGAGTTCACGGACAGGGTCGAGTCGTCCACGGGGGCGCCGTCGGAGATGACCATAAGGATGCGACGCTGCTCGGGGCGTGCGATGAGGCGGTTGTGCGCCCACATGAGCGCCTCTCCGTCGATGTTCTCCTTCAGCAGGCCCTCGCGCATCATGAGGCCGAGGTTGCGGCGGGCGCGGCGCCATGGGGAGTCTGCGGACTTGTAGATGATGTGGCGCAGGTCGTTGAGCCGGCCGGGCGCCGGTGGCTTGTTTTCCTGCAGCCAGCGATCGCGCGACTGGCCGCCCTTCCAGGCCTTGGTCGTGAAGCCGAGGATCTCGACCTTGACGTTGCAGCGTTCCAGCGTCCGGGCGAGGATGTCTGCGCACATGGCTGCCACCATGATCGGGCGGCCGCGCATGGAGCCTGAATTGTCGAGGAGCAGGGTCACGACCGTGTCCCTGAAATTCATGTCCTTCTCGATCTTGAAGGAAAGCGGGTGCATCGGGTCGATGACCACGCGCGAGAGCCGGGCTGCGTCGAGCATGCCTTCCTCGAGATCGAACTCCCATGTCCGGTTCTGCTTGGCCATCAGGCGGCGCTGCAGGCGGTTGGCGAGCCTTGCGACCACGCCCTGCATGGCCTGAAGCTGCTGGTCGAGATAGGCGCGCAGACGCCCGAGTTCCTCGGTGTCGCAGAGATCCTCGGCGGCGATGATCTCGTCGAACTGGGTCGTGAAGACCTTGTAATTGGGTTCCGAGCGGGCGCCGAGCTGGCTTTCCGGACGGAAGGGCTGCTTGCCGTCGACCATGTCGTCGGCCTCCGAGCGCGCGGCGCGTTCCTCGGCCTCGACCTCGACAGCCTGCTGGTCGCCTTCCTCGCCGTCGGTCTCGGACATTTCCGTTTCCTCGGCGGAGGCGCCCTGGGCCTCTGCCGCCTCGCCGGACTGGTCCTGCGTGTCTTCGGCCTGCTGCTCGGACTGCTCATTCTGCTGGTCGTCGTCGGAACCGTCGGGGTCCTCGCCCAGCTCATCGCCCATGCCCAGGTCGGTGAGGATGCGCCGTGTCATGCGGGCGAAGGCTGCCTGGTCGCGAATGACGTCGTGGAGCTTCTCGAGGTCAGTGCCGGCCTTGGCCTCGATGTGGCTGCGCCAGGCTTCGATCACGGCCTTGCCGGCCTCGGGTGTCGCGCGGCCCGTCAGGCGCTCGCGCATCATCAGGCCCACGGCCTCGGCCAGCGGCGCCTCGCTGCGATCGCGCGCCTTGGCATAGCCCTTCTGCTTCAGCCGATGGATCAGCGCTGCATCAAGGTTCTTCGCCACGCCCTTCATGGCGTTGGCGCCGATGGCCTCGACGCGGGCCTGCTCGGCTGCCTCGAAGATCGCGCGCGCCGAGGATCCGGGCGGCGCGAACTGCGCGTGCGTCCCTTCGTCGTGCAGCGCGAGCCGCAGTGCAAAGGAGTCGGCCGCGCCCCGGGTCTGGGCGATCTCGGACTTCGAGAGTTCGCGCGCCGGCAACGGAAGTCGCGCCTTCAGGCCCCTGAGTTGCGGGGCCTCGGTGCCATAGCTGACCTCAAGCTCGGGCTCGGCACCCATCGCGCGGAGCGTGTTGCGCACCGCCTGCTTGAAGGGCTCGATCGGGCTTTCGGGTTTGGGCGCCACCGGCTTGCCTCAGGCCACCATCACCTTGGCCGCGGATTCGGGCAGGTCTTCGCCGAAGCAGCGCTGGTAGAACTCGGCGACTGTTGCGCGCTCGAGTTCGTCGCACTTGTTCAGGAAGGTCACGCGGAAGGCAAAGCCCACGTCGCCGAAGATCTCGGCATTCTCGGCCCAGGTGAGAACCGTTCGGGGGCTCATGACGGTCGAGATGTCGCCGTTGATGAAGGCGTTGCGCGACAGGTCGGCGACGCGGACCATGGCGCCCACCTTCTTCTTGCCCTCGGCCGTGTTGTAGCCGGGAAGCTTGGAGAGCATGATCTCGACTTCCTTGTCGTGGGGCAGGTAGTTCAGCGTGGTCACCACGTTCCAGCGGTCCATCTGGCCCTGGTTGATTTGCTGCGTGCCGTGATAGAGGCCTGTCGTGTCGCCGAGGCCGATCGTGTTCGTCGTCGCGAACAGGCGGAAGGCGGAGTGGGCGCGGATCACGCGGTTCTGGTCGAGCAGGGTCAGCTTGCCCGACTGTTCGAGCACGCGCTGGATCACGAACATCACGTCGGGGCGGCCGGCATCATATTCGTCGAAGACCAGTGCCACGGGGTGCTGCAGCGCCCAGGGAAGGATGCCTTCACGGAACTCGGTCACCTGAACGCCATCCTTGAGCACGATCGCGTCCTTGCCCACGAGGTCGATGCGGCTGATGTGGCTGTCGAGGTTGATGCGGATGCAGGCCCAGTTCAGCCGCGCTGCCACCTGTTCGATGTGCGTCGACTTGCCGGTGCCATGATAGCCCTGGACCATGACGCGGCGATTGTAGGCAAAGCCTGCGAGGATCGCGAGCGTCGTGTCGCGGTCGAACCGATAGGACGGATCGATCTCGGGCACGTACTCGTTGGGCTTGGCGAAGCCCTTCACGGTCATGTTGATGTCAAGGCCGAAGGTCTTGCGGACATCCACGCTGGTATCGGGGCGGCTGTCGGCGGACAGACCGTTCTGGTTCGTCGTCATCCGGTTTCAGGCTTTCGTTGGCAATTGCGTCGGCTTTCCTTTTAC